>JBGTHX010000333.1:0-27936 GCA_041746055.1 Lewinella sp.
CCGTTCCGCTCGAAGGCGGTGCGGTAGCAGGCGAAGCCCCCGGCACCCGCGTCCCCGCAAGATACCGGGGAGTCTTTCTCCGGGTCATTACCTTGGAACCCACGAAAGAACAGCCTGATGAAAAGAAGAAGCTTTGTCCGCCGTTCCGCCCTCCTGGGAGGCGTAGCGGCCCTCCATCCCCTCCGGGGTTTTTCCCTGCCCCGGCCCAGGGGCTTCCCGGTCGTACGCGTGGCGCAGGCGGAGCGCCACTTTAGCAGCCGGGCGGTGGAGGCCGCCATCCGGGAATTTCAGGATAAGGTGGCCGACGAGGAGCTGACCTGGCTCTTCAACAACTGCTTCCCCAATACCCTCGACACCACCGTCACCTACACGGAGCCTGGCGGCCGGCCCGATACCTACGTCATCACCGGCGATATCGACGCGATGTGGCTCCGCGACAGCTCGGCCCAGGTGTGGCCCTACCTCCAGCTGGCCGACCAGGACGAGGACCTCCGGAAACTCATCGCCGGCGTCATCAACCGGCAAACCCGCTATGTCCTCAAGGATCCCTACGCCAACGCCTTCTACGACGACCCCGAAAAGCGGGGGGAGTGGGCCTCCGACCGCACCGATATGCAGGCGGGCGTCCACGAGCGGAAGTACGAGATCGACTCCCTCTGCTATCCCATCCGCCTGGCCTATAATTACTGGAAGACCACCGGCGACACCGCCCCCTTCGACGCCGACTGGCAGCAGGCAATAAAACTCACGCTCCAGACTTTCCGCGACCAGCAGCAGAAGGACGGCACCAACCCCTACACCTTCCAGCGCGAAACGGTACACGCCACCGATACCCGGTCTCTCCAGGGCAAGGGCTACCCCGTGAATCCCGTCGGCCTCATCTGCAGTGCCTTCCGCCCCAGCGACGATGCCACGGTGTTCTCCTTCCTCGTCCCTTCCAATTTCTTCGCGGTGGTCAGCCTCGGCCAGGCCGCGGAAATGATGGAAACCATCACCGGCGACGCCGCCACGGCCACCGAACTGCGCGCCCTGGGCGACGAGGTCGGCGCCGCCCTCCAGGAGCACGCCATCGTAGACCACGACCAATACGGCCGCATCTACGCCTTCGAGATCGACGGCTTCGGCAACCGGCTGATGATGGACGACTCCAACGTCCCCAGCCTCCTCGCCCTGCCTTACCTGGATGCGGTAGCTACCGACGATCCGGTCTATGTGAGTACGCGCGAGTTCGTCCTCTCCACCGACAACCCCTTCTTCTTCCGGGGCACGGCGGCCGAGGGCATCGGCGGCCCGCACGTGGGCATGGATTACATCTGGCCCATGGCCATCACCATGCGCGGCCTCACCAGTACCAACGATGCGGAGATCAGGAAATGCATCCAGTCCCTGAAGAGTACCCACGCCGGCACGGGCTTCATGCACGAAGGCTTCCACAAGGATGATCCCACCGACTTCACCCGTTCCTGGTTCGCCTGGGCCAACACGCTCTTCGGCGAATTCCTCTGGAAAACCTACCGGGAGCGGCCGGAATTGCTGGGATAGTACAGGTGGACTACCCCCTACCGGCGCTGCTCCTTCAGCAGTTTGATAAAGTAGCCGCCGACCACTGAGCGGGCCTTAAAGCCGATCCGGCGGGCATCGACGGTGTCGTGCCAGTCGGTAAGCGGTACGCGCTCCGGGGTCTCATGGGCGAACGACCATACCGGTTCCATCAGGGCGGTGAAGTCTTCCTGGTTCCGGGCCATCGTGGCCGTCCAGAGGATCCAGTCGGATTTGGTGTAGGTGTCCCGGCTGTCGAGCGGCAGTCCGAACGCGTTCTGCCGCGTGAGGTAGTAGGCGATCTCGGTATCGATCACCTCGTCGGGGAAGATGTCCAGGCCGAGCAGTTCGTCCCAGACCAGGTTGTATTTCTGGCTCCAGGTGCCGGGCCCCTCGAAGGTCAGGGAGTAGTGGTCACCGTCGTCGGCCAGTCGCATCCATTGCCGGGCCATGTCGCGGGCCGCGCGGGTAAAGTCGCCGGCCACCGCCGTATCGCCCCGGAGGCCGGCCAGCTTGCCGTAGGAGGCCAAACCGAGGATGGCCTTGACGGATAGGTTGGCGTTGCGGGCGAGGTGGCCGGAGAAGTCGTCGGTTGAGAGTTGGTTTTCGGGATCGAATCCGCTCTCCCGCAGGTAGTCCGCCCAGGTGGTCAGCGTTTCCCAATGGAGGCTGGCGTAGTCGGCATTTCCCTCCCGGTCGGCGATGGCCGCCGTTAGGATGAGCATATTGCCGGCCTCCTCTACCGGCATATCCTCTCCGTAGGTCTGTCCGGTAGCGATGGGGTAAGTGCCCAGGTCGTGGGCGGCGAAGGGTTTGGTCCACCGGCCACTCTCGCTGTAGTAGAAGATGCCGTTCAGCATACCCTTCAGCAGGTCCGGGTTGTAGACCAGGAAGAGGGGAGCGGAGGGGTAGGTCACGTCCACGGTGTTGATCGAGCCGTTGCTGTTGTTCTCCTTGGAGAGGTACAGCAGCTCGCCCTCCGGTGACTCCACCAGGGTATGCGCCGCCAGGGCCTGCCGGTAGGCCAGCACGCACAGGTCCGCGTAGTGGTCACCCCCCGCCGCCCGCGCGTCGGCAGCCAGCCGCTCGTCGAAGGCACGTACCCGCTCCAGTACCGCATCGTGTTCCCGCCAGGCCGTGGTCAGCAAATCCGGGAATGCGGTCGCTTCCTTCTTGTACCAGGGCTCTAGCGGGGAGCCGAAGTAGTGGATGGATTCCCGCTCGTCGTAGCCCAGCAGAAAGGTCCGGGACACCGGTCCGGAGACCGTACCGAGATCCGAGACCGTGCTCAGCATGGCCTGCCCGCCGGTGTACGGACCGGTACGTGGCCGCTCGCGCCGCAAAAACACCAGCCAGGAATTGGCCGTGTCGCCGGGGAACTGTATCACCTCTTCCGCCGGAGCGGCCAGGTAGGCGTAGCCCCAGTCGATCCGCAGGTCGTCTCCCTTCTTCTCCAGGACGGGCTGGGCGGTGGTACCCACCTGCAGCACGGAAAGCCCGTCATTCACCTGCCGGCGGGCGCGAAGTTCCTGGCCGGGTGAGGTGCGGGCGATATCCCCCGACAGGCCGAGGTAGAGGCTGACGTCGTGTTCCGCCCCGTCGCGGGGGTCCACGTTGACGTCGAGGTAGGTGATGGGGCGGGCGTACACGGTCAGGTCCTCGAGGAGCAGGGGAGAGGTGAAGGTGACCGTAAGATCCACGGGGCCGCAGTCAAAGCGGTAGATCGTCTGGTTGGCGGTGAGGGTGACGTCGGTTTGTTTCGCCTCCTGTATGCGGTTCTCTTCCGGGGTGTTCACCCGCCTCACCAGGCCGGCATCCAGCCACTGTCCTCCGGCGGTATTGCGGATGTGAATGGCCAGCACGTTGCCCTCCGGCCGCAGGGCCAGGATGGCGGACTCCGGCACGGGGATATACTTATAGCTGTGCTGCCAGCCCGTCACGTCGAAGATCTGCTCGCCATTGAGGTAGACGGTGACATCGTCGTCGTGCCGGATCTTCAGCAGCAGGCCGTTTTCCTGCACGGTCTCCAGGTCAAAGGAGCGGCGGTACCACAGGTCTTCACTGGTCCAGGGTGTGCCCGCTTCTTCCTCCTCGTCGGTGAAGGGCGCACTGCCCTCCGACCAGCCGCTATCATCGTATTCGGGTTGTATCCAGTTAGCTCTCGGCCGCCGTTCCGTGTACCGGGCGGGAGCGGGTCCCTCGTCAGCCGCGGCGAGTATCGTTTTGTGCCGGATGGGCGGCATGCCCAAAAAGCGGTAGGTCGTGCCGTCCACCTCGACCAGCCCCAGCAGGTCCTGGTCCACCTCCGTCCAGTGCTTGGTGTGGGACGCGGCCAGGGAGTCGCCCATCGACCACAGACTGAAGTTGGGGTTGTGGGTGACCAGGGGGTAGGCCGGAGCCCGCAGCGGTTCCTGGGCCGCTAGTGGTAAGCCCGCAACGAGCAGCAGGAGCAGGAAAGGGATGGAGCGGGCGGCGGCCGGGGAAGCGTGGCGCATGATCGGGGTATTGAAGCGGCGAATACCACAATATACCGCTCGGCGAAGAACCCCCGGCCAGCCCGCTAAAACGGTTTAGCCACGCTGCGTCAGACGCGTTCCTTGGCCAGTGAGGATTCCCGCCGGATCAACTTGGCGGATAAGGTGACGTGAATGTGTTCCGCCGATTTGTTGCGGTTCTTCAGCAGCTGGAGCATGATGCGCATCAGTTCCTGCCCGATCTCCTCGAGGGGCTGGGCCACCGCGGAGATCGAGGGGGTATTGATTCGGAAGAGGTCGTTGTCGTCGAAGGTCACGATGCCCAGACTGTCCAGTGATTTTACGTTGGTATCCCGGATCACTTCCAGGCCGCTCTGGGTCAGATAATTGGTGGAAAAGAAGGCCGAATCGATGTGGTGGGAATCGGTGAAGAAATCTTGCAGCAACCCCCGGCCGCGGACCGCGTCGGTACCCTCGAAGGGAACGCGCAGTACGGTGGCGGGCAACCCCTCCTCAGTGACGGCATCCTCGTAGCCGCGCAGGCGGTCCAGCATCTGGGTCTGCACCACATCGGTGGTGATGAAGGCGATGTCGCGGTAGCCGTTATCGATCAGGTGGCGGGTGGCCCGGCGGGAGGCCTCGTAGTTGTCGATGACCACGTAGTGGGTGTCCAGTTCGGGAAAGTAGCGGTCGAAGAGGATGACGGGAATATCGTTTTTGATCAGTTCCTCGATGTCCGCCTGGATGCCCGGCGAGGGGATGATGATGAAGCCGTCCACCTGCCGCTCGAAGAAAAGGTTGAGCAGGTCGCGCGAGCGCTTATCGTCGTTCTCGTTGCTGCAGAACAGCACCCGGTAGCCCTTGGAGTAGGCGATGTCCTCAATGATGCGCGCGATCCGGGCGAAGAAGTGGTTGCCGATGTCCTCCACCATGAAGACGAGGATCTTGGTTTTGCCCGTTCGCAGGCTGCGGGCGAGCATGTTGGGCTTGTAGTTGATCTCGCGGGTGTAATCCTGCACCCGCTTGATCACCTCATCCGAGATCTTTTTCTCCTTTCCCTTCCCGTTCAGGACGAAGGAAACGGTAGTGGCTGAAACGTTGAGCGCTTTGGCGATGTCCTTAATCGAATGTCTTTTGGTTCTCATCGTTTCGCTGGGCGACGTGCGCGAATTTGGTCTGGTGCGTGGTGGGGGAGTGCCCACGAAATTAACCAAAAATCCGTGGGGCTAGGATACGACTACCTTCCCGCCTCCCGGGAGAGGGAGTAGGGATAGGCCGAAGGGTCCGTTCCCCGCAGTTCGTTGGGCTCGGGGCCCATCTCGAATTCCAGCGTGCCGCCCTCCATCAGGGCCTCGTGGCTCAGCCAGTTGCGGTCGTACGTCTTACCGTTGAAGGTCACGCGCTGCACGTACCGGTTCTTGTCGCTGTTCCCGGGCGCGGAGATGGAGAGGGTGTTCCCGTTCTCCAGCTGCAGGGTGATCTTGCGGAACAGCGGCGCCCCGAGGGCGTACTCGTCGGTGGCCGGCGCCACCGGGTAGAAGCCCAGGGCGGAGAAAACATACCAGGCGGAAGTCTGCCCGTTGTCTTCGTCGCCCGCGTAGCCGTCGGGCCCCGGGTGGTACATGCGGTTCATGGTCTCCCGGGCCCAGTACTGCGTCTTCCAGGGCTGCCCCGCGTAATCGTAGAGGTAGATCATGTGCTGGATGGGCTGATTGCCGTGGGCGTACTGCCCCATATCGGCGATCTGCATTTCCCGGATCTCGTGGATGACCTGCCCGTAGTAGCTGTCATCGAAGACGGGCGGCAGCGAGAACACGCTGTCCAGCTTGGTCACGAAGGCCTGCTCGCCCCCCATCAGGTCGATCAGGCCCTGTACGTCGTGGAAGACCGACCAGCTATAGTGCCAGCTGTTGCCTTCGGTGAAGGCGTCGCCCCACTTGAAGGGATTGAAGGGGGCCATGAACTGTCCGTCCTTGTTCTTACCGCGCATCAGCCCCGTCTCGGGGTCGAAGAGCTTGCGGTAGTTGAGGCTGCGCTGCCGGTATTTCTCCACCTCTTCGGCGGGCTTACCCAGTTTTTTGGCGAGTTGGTAGATGGCGAAATCGTCGTAGGCGTACTCCAGCGTCCGCGCGGCGCTCTCGTTGATGTCCACGTCGTAGGGCACGTAGCCGAGGTCGGTGTAGTATTCCGCGCCGGCGCGTCCCACGGCGGGCATCGGGCCGGCGTTGTTGGCCCCGTGAATGAGGGCCTCGTAGAGGTTCTCGATGTCGTAGTCGTAGGCGTCGCCGCTCTTCAGGTAAGCCTCCGCCACCACCGAGGCCGAGTTGTTGCCTACCATCACGCTGCGCAGACCCGGACTGGCCCACTCCGGCAACCAGCCGCTTTCCGTGTAGGCGTTCGACAGCCCCTCCTGGATGTGGCCGTTGAGCTCGGGGTACATCAGGTTCAGGAAGGGAAAGAGGGCCCGGAAGGTGTCCCAGAACCCGGTGTCGGTAAACATGTAGCCGGGTCGCACCTCTCCGTTGTAGGGGCTGTAGTGCACCACCTGTCCGTCCGCGTCGATCTCGTAAAACTTGCGCGGGAAAAGCAGGGAGCGGTACAGGCAGCTGTAGAAAGTCTCCGTTTGCTCCGGAGTACCGCCCTCCACCGCGATGCGGCCGAGCTCGTCGTTCCAGCTGCTGCGGCCCTGCTCGACGAGGGCGTCGAAATCGCCGTTGCCCAGTTCCTGCAGGTTACGCTCGGCCTGTTCCGGGCTGATGAAGGAGGAGGCCACGCGGGCGTGTACCTGCTCCCCCTTCGTGGTGCGGAAGCCCACGATGGCCCCGGCGTGTCCGGTTTCGGCCTCGAGGTCTTCGGTCAAGACGGAATCACGGAAGGACCGCGTCACCTCGAAGTCCTTGTCGAAGACGACCACGAAGTAGTTCCGGAAGTTCTCCGGTACCCCGCCGCTGTTGCGGGTGGTGTAGCCCACGATCTTGCGTTCCCCGGGGACGATCTTCGCGTAGGAACCGCGGTCGAAGGCATCGATGACCACGAAGCTGCTGTCGCTCTCGGGAAAGGTGAAGCGGAAGGCCGCGGCCCGCTCCGTGGGGGTCAGCTCCGTGGTGATGTTGTGATCGGCCAGATACACGCTGTAGTAGTAGGGCTTGACGGTCTCTGCCTTATGGGAGAACCAGCTCTGCCGTTCCTCCTCGGTGAAGCGCAGTTTGCCGGTGGCCGGCATGAGGCTGAACTGCCCGTAGTCGTTCATCCAGGGGGAGGGCTGGTGCGTCTGCTTGAAGCCGCGGATCTTGTAGGCGTCGTAGGTGTAGGCCCAGCCGTTGCCCATTTCGCCGGTCTGCGGGGTCCAGAAGTTCATGCCCCACGGACGGGCGATGGCCGGGTAGACGTTGCCGTTGCTCAGCCGGTAATCGGAATCGGTACCCATCAGGGGGTTCGCGTAGTCTACCGGGTCGGCGATCGAACCGGTCATCAGCTGCTGGCCAGACAGGGAGCAAGCCGCAAGCAGCAGGAAGCAAAACAGGAAGCGAAACATGGGCGGAAGGATGGCGGGTGTAAGAATGACCCGGAAGGTACGGAACGTGTCTCAACCCCGCATTAATCGATTTAGCTTTTCCGTACTGCCTAGTCTTCCACCAGTTTGATGGTGGGATGATCGGCGATAATTTCCAGGATAAGTGCGTATAGGGTCTGACCGCGGCCGGCACGGGCCAGTGCCAGTTCCTGCTCAACAAAAATGCGAGAGCTCGGGTGACAAGTACGCACCTTCGATTCCATGTACCTTACGGTTTCCGGATACCCCAGGTCGTATTTGCATTTTTCGCTATGGCGCCAGACCAGCCGCAATGGTTCTTCGGGCTGGTATACCCCAAACCCGCCGTACAGGATGTCGTTAAAAGCGTCCAGGTTGCGTCCGATTCTCCAGTCGAGGTCACGGGTCAGTTTCCGCTCCACCTCGTCGTAGAAGCCGGCCAGATCGGAAAAGGCCACCCCGTCCAGTATGATCGTTTTTACCATTTTGGCAAAGATATCCGGGTCCGGCCCTGACCGGCGCTGGCTTCAACCCAGAAACGCCTCCAGATAGTACAGGGCCACTGACAGCATGGCACTGGCGATCAGGGCCAGCAGCAGCAAGCGGTACGCCGGGTCCCAGCGCCCGACCAGGGGCAGGGATTCGGTGACGGCGTCAAATTCGTGGAGCAGGCCGAAGGTTTCCGGCCTCCCCGGGGCATCCGCCACCACGCCTAGGTCGGCCAGCAATTCAGCCGCCGCGGCGTAGCGGTCAGCCGCCACCTCCACTACGGCCCCCCGGTTGCCGGTCAGGTAGGCACCGACCTGCAGCAGGTGCTCAAAATGCACCCGGAAGGGGATGTCCGCCCGGTCCAGACTGAGCTTGATCAGCGTCAGCGTCTGGGGGTCCAGGACCTCGGTAAGGCGTTGATAATGCAGGAGGGAGTGAATTTGGTGGGGTCGCCGAATCAAGAACGGCTCCGGCCGCATTATTCCTCGTCTCCCCCCAAAAAAAAGACCGCTCACCGGACCTTTCGTCCGGTAAGCGGCCTTTCGGGAGGGCAGAATTCCTACTGCGGAGTCACCACCAGGCGGAGGCTGCTGCGGCGACCGCCCGCGCGGACCGTCACGAAGTAGACCCCGCTGCGTACGCCCAGGGCCTTCAGGTCGAGGTCGAGCTGCGCGCCGGTCATGGTGCGGCGCACCACCTCCTTACCCAGTTGGTCGTACATCCGTACCTCCGCATCGGGCTGCGGGGCACCGAGCTGCACCGTAACCCGCCGGCCGGCGGGGTTGGGGAAGAGGCTCAGAGTGGTTTCCAGCGGGGCAGGGCCGGCGGCGATCGCCGTGGTGCTGCAGTACACGAAGTCGTTCAGCGGCGGGTTGTCTCCGTTGCGGATGCTGTCGTTCAGGTACTCCGCCAGGGCCGGTCGGGGCACGTCGGTACAGGGGTCGATGAGGTAGGCCATCTGGTCGCCCCGCCACAGGCCGCTGCGGTAGCCCCACAGCGTGATGCCGATGATGGAAGGGTGGTTCCAGAGCAGTCCGAACACCCGCTCGTACTCGGCGAGCTGGAAGGAATCGCGGACCACAACGTCGTCGGTGGCGGTGTAGGTGGAATCGCTGTTGCCGTCGATGTCGAGTTCGGTGACCATCATCGGCAGGCCCAGGGCCGCTACGCGGTCGAGGTTCGCCGTGAGATCCGCCGTGACCTGGTCGAAGCGTTCCTGGGTGTAGTTGTCGCCATAGACGCGGGTAGAGAAGGCGTGGGCCTGAAAGCCGAGCACGTCCACCAGTCCCTGGTCCTTGAGCAGCTGGGCTACTTCGACGTACACCTCCGTAGTATTGTTGAAGCCGGCAATGACGTGGTACTCGTTGAGCATCAGTTTGGTCTCCTCGCAGGGGAAGTACTCGCGGGCGAGCTTGAAGGCGTTCACGATCCAGTCGTAGTCGCCGGCCGGGGTATCCAGGGTGTCGTTGAGCAGGCGGAGGGCGCGGATGTAGTCGCCGCTGCCGTTGTCATCGACGTTCTGCCCTTCGTTATCGGGGGGCTGGTTGTAGAATTCATTCACCACCTCGAGATAGTCGAGGGTGGCACGGGCGTCGGTGCTGCCGTCGAAGTGCGAGGACACGGCCTCGAACCACTCGCGGATCTCAGCCAGCTTTTCCTCGTCGGAAAGCGGTTTGAGCCAGGCGGGCTGCTGGGCGCCCCAGAGCATGACGTGGTAGCGGAAAGGGAAGTCGTTGCGGGCGGCGAAGGCGCGGATGCTGTCGAGCTGCTCCCAGTTGAAGGTGTCGCGGGTACCTTCCACGCTGCCCCACTTGCCGGCGTTCTCGGGGGTCACCTGGTTGAAGTAGTGGGCAAAGTCGTCGGTCTGGCTACCGCCGTAGACGGAGCCGATAAATTTATTCTTGCCGGCGGCGATGGGCTGCTGGTTTTCGGGGGCGTCGTATTCGTCCACGCACGGATTGGCGGGGGCCAACATCTCGGCGTCGTCGAAGTAAAAGGTTACGTTATCGTAGCCCATGTCCATCGCGATCCGCGTCTTCGGGGAGTTGGCGGTGAAGGTCCAGGAGAGCTGCGTCCAGTCGTCGGTCGGGATGGTGTAGTCCGGTCCGTACAGGGCATTGGGCTGGGTGGAGAAGCGGATACGGCCCCCTTCGGTCTCGGCCTTGGCCCAGATGGTGAAGGTGTAGCTGTTGCCGGGGAAGGTCTCGATGGAGTCGGTGATCAACTGCACCATCCAGGGCTGGCTTTCGGAGCCAGGGCTCTCAATGCGCAGGGCGCGGTCGCCGCTCCGGACCTCGTCCGCTACGGTGGTGCTGAGAATGTACTCGGCACCGTTGAGCTTGGTCCAGTTGTCGAAGGTGTTTTCCTCGCCGTCTTCGAATCCCGGGTTCTGGATCAGGTTTTGGGAGAAGAGCAGTCCCGCCGGAAGCAGGAACAGAAATAGTAGGGATAATCGGGAGTAGAAAGTTTGCATGGATCGGGTGTTAGAAAGATCGGCCCGCAACATCGCCGACCGCCTACCCTGCAAAGTAGGAAAACTTATCCCGCAACACAATCGATTGTGTCATTTATTTCGCAGAGTTTTGGGCGGTGGGGCGCCCTCGGCCTACCGGCTACCCAAATCCTTAATCATTTCTGCTATGGCGCGCTCCAGCTGCTGGTCGCGGCCCGCCGCGATCACGTCCGGCTGGTTCTTGACCTCGATCTGCGGATCGGTCTGGTTGTTCTCCATCCAGTCGCTGTCGATGTCGCGGGCGCTTACGGGTACTACACCCCATACGATCCCGTTCGGTAGCCGTTCCCAGCCGGCGAAGCTGCAGGTGCCCGGGGTGGGCATACCTACCGTCTTGCCGATCTTCAGGTCGGTGTAGCCGGCGGCGAAGCAGTGGCCGTCGCTGTACTGCGCCTCGTTGATGAGGGCCAGCGTCGGCTTGGTCCAGCGTGAAGTGGGTTCACCACCGACCACCTTGGCCTCGGTGGCGTAGCTGATGAAGGGCACGCCGGTAAAGAACATGGCGAGGTCCGCCACCAGGTCGCCGCCGCCGTTGAAGCGGGTGTCGATGATCATTCCCTCCCGCTCGAAGTACTTACCCATCATATCCTGGTAGATGCTGCGGTAGGGCTCGTCGCTCATCCCGGGAATGTGCACGTAGCCCAGTTCCCCCTGGCTCAGTGAGTCCACTTCCGCCTCGTTCCGTTTTACCCAGCGGCGGTAGAGCAGGCGGTTCTCGTCCGACAGGCTCACCGGTTTGACCGTTATGGTGGTGCGGTTCTTTCCGGTCGGGTCCACCAGTTCCAGCAGCGTGAAGTTGCCTTCCAGGCGGTTCAGATAGGCAGCCACGTCGCGGTCGGCGGAGATGATCTCCCCGTTGATCCGCTCGATGACCATGCCCGGCGCGAGGTCGAAGGCGGCGCGGTCCAGCGGACCTCCGTCAATGATCTCCTCGATCAGGATGCCGTAGCCGGTGTAGCCGTAATCGATGAAGATGCCCAGGCTGGCCGTCTTGTCGGGGTTCTCCATGTCGGGACCGCCGTAGCGGGCGCCCGCGTGGGACACGTTCAACTCGCCGAGCATCTCGGAGAGCAGCTCGGTCAGTTCGAATTCATTACCGACGGAGGGCAGGTGCTTTTCGTAGACGACGCGCATCGAGTCCCAGTCGATGCCGTGGAAGTCGGAGCGGTAGAAGATCGCGTCGGTCCGCTGCCACACGTGGTCGAAGATGGCGCGCCGCTCGGCCTCCTGGTCGAAGGTCATCTCACCCTGCAGTTTGACGGGCGTGTTCTTGTCTTTTTCGAGTTCCAGCTTCGTGATCTGGCCGCTGCTGAGCAAGTAGAGGTACTTCTGCTGCCGGTCCCACTCCAGCGAGCCGTTGCTGGCGTCGAGTTCGAGCTCCATGTCGGTCTCGCGGGTGCGCAGGTTGGTGACCCAGAGGTTGAGCTTGTCCTCGAAGCGGCTCAGGTAGTAGAGCTTCTCGCCGTCCTTGGAGAGCACCGCGTCGCCGAGGCGGGAGGAGTGGATGGTCAGCCGCTTCGTACGGTCGTGGATGCCGTCCCAGTCGAAGGTGAGGTCCTCCACCTTGGTGCTGTCCTTCTTGGTCTCCTTCTTGTCCTTGTCGGTTTCCTTCTCCTCCTTATTTGCCTTTTCGATGGCCTGCTCCAGCTTGTAGTCTTCCTCGCTGAGGTTGAATTCGTCCCAGGCTTCCTGGGTGAAGAATTGGACGTAAACGTCCTGTTCCGACTGCCCGCTGGTGGCGTAGGATTTGAGTCCGTCGCGGTTGCTGAACCAGATCATGGCCTTGCCCCCGTCGACCCACTTCGGCCGGCTGTCGTAGTAGCCGCTCTCCGTGAGGTTGACCCGCTTTGAGCCGTCGGCCTTCATCAGCAGCGCTTCGCTGTTGTTGAGGAGCACGTCGTGCTCCACCAGCAGCCACTTGCTGTCGGGACTCCAGGTGAAGTATTTGTCGCCGTCGCGCATGTGGAACATTTCCTCAGGCTTCAGCAGGACGGTTTCGTCGCCGGAAGCGAGGTCGCGCACCTTGAGCGTGCGGCGGTCCTCGATCCACGCCATCCGCTTGCCGTCGGGGGCGTACTGGACGAGGTAGTTGTCCTTGCCGTTCTCGAGCACGGGGCTCTCCTTTAGCAGGGTGGCGGCGTAGAAGAAGGGTTCTTCTTTCCGCACCTTTTCGGTCTGGTAGGTGCTCCACTTGCCGTCGCGCTCGCTGGCGTAGACGACTGACTTACCCTCCGGACCCCAGGTCACGAAGCGTTCCCGCTCGGGGGTGTTGGTGAGCCGCTTGGTGAAGGACTCATCGACCGAGGTCACGAACACCTCCCCGCGGGCCACGAAGGCGATCTCCTTGCCGTCGGGCGAGACGGCCATCTCCTCGATGTCGCTGTCCACGGAAATGAAACCGTCGTTATTGGTGCCGTCCTGGGTCACGATATTGACCGCTACTTTCCTGGGTTGCTCTCCCTCCCGCATCGTGTAGAGCTCGCCGTCGTAGCCGAAGCTGAGCAGCTCCCCGCCGCGGCTGAGGAAGCGGACCGGTTGCGGGCCCATCTCAGTCAGTTGCTCGTCGGGGGCGTTGGCATCCAGTCCCCGCTTATATACGTTGAAGCTGCCGCTGCGCTCGCTCAGGAAGTAGAAGCCCTGGCCGTCGGCGGTGAAGACCGGCTGCCGGTCCTCGGCGGGGTTATCCGTCAGTTTCCGGTGGGTGTGGGTGGCCATATCGTAGGCCCAGATGTCGCGGGTGATGGAGGAGACGTGGTGCTTGCGGTACTCGTTCTCGCCGCCCTTTTTGTCGTGGTAGAGTAGCGTGGTCCCGTCGGGACTCAGCCGGGCGTACTCCGCGGGTACGGTGAGGAGTTGCTCCACCCGCCCGCCGGCCGCCGGTACCGCGTAGAGTTCGGGCTGGGAGCCGGTCGGGTACTGCCGGTGGGCGGCGGCGTCCTGTCGCTGGGCGCCGAAGATCACGGTCGAGTCGCCGGCCCCGAAGGAATAGGGCACTTCGTCGGTGCTGTGGTAGGTCAGGCGGGTGGCCGCGCCTCCCGTAGCGGGCATCACGAAGACGTCAAAGTTCCCGTAGCGGTTGGAGGCGAAGGCCAGTTGCTTGCCGTCCGCGCTCCAGCTGGCCATATAGTCGTGGGCCTCGTGGTAGGTCAGGCGGGTGGCATCGCCACCGCCGGCGGGCACGGTGTAGAGGTCGCCCCGGTAGGTGAAGGCGATACGCGATCCGTCGGGGGAGATTGCCGCGTGGCGCAGCCAGTTGGGGGATTCTTGCGCGGTGAGGCAAAGCGAGGCCAGGAGGAGGGGGAGCAGCAGTTTCACGGTAGGGGGCAATTGGTTAGGCGGCCCTAATATCCGATATTTTTGGCCGGTTCGTGACCTCCGGTCGCGGCGTAGGCACTTGGGCGGCGGGGCGCGGGTGCCGGGGAGCGGCTCGTGACCTCCGGTCGCGGCGTAAATAGGTAGATGGTCAGTACAGGGCTGCCCCTCCCGATAACTATTGGGATGACTGTGCCACGCAGGCTATGGATACGGCAGGGGTACTTCACGGTTAGGGCAGTTGATTAAGCGGTGGCACCTCTGTGTTAGGCCCGAACCCCGCGCGCTCGGAGAGCGCATCGGACAGCGCTGCCGGAAGCAGCATCTTACTAATTCACTACCTTCCAAAGTAAATCCATCCCTCACTTTCCCAGCGATGCCTTTGCCCCGCCAGTTCTCCCTCCTCCTGCTGTTCGGCATCCTCTGCACCGGCGCCGCGTCCGCCCAACAGGATTACCCGATCACGCCCGTCTCCTTTTCCGAGGTGAAGATCCAAGATGATTTCTGGGCGCCCAAGATCAGGACCAACCACGAGGTGACCATCCCCATCGCCATCCAAAAGAGCCGGGAAACGGGGCGGATCGACAACTTCCGCATCGCCGGACACGAGATCGAGGGGCAGTTCTGCTCGGACTACCCCTTCGATGATTCCGACATCTACAAGATCATCGAGGCGGCCAGCTACTCGCTGCAGACCTTCCCCGACCCGGCGCTGGAACTGGAGATCGACAGCCTCATCACCTATATCGGCAAGGCCCAGGAGCCCGACGGCTACCTTTACACCAACCGTACCATCGGCAAGAATCTCCACCCCTGGGCTGGCAGTAAGCGCTGGGAACTGGTGCACGAGCTGAGCCACGAACTTTATAACCTCGGCCACCTCTACGAAGCCGCCGTAGCCCACTACCGCACCACCGGCAAGCAGAGCCTGCTCGACATCGCCATCAAGAGCGCCAATCTGGTGGATGACACCTTCGGTCCCGACAAGCTCCGCGATTACCCCGGCCACCAGGAGGTGGAGATTGGACTGGTCAAGCTCTACCGCGTGACCGGCGAGCCGCGCTACCTCGACCTCGCCAAGTTCTTCCTCGACGTGCGCGGACAACCCGGCGTCGGTAACCCGAAGGAGTATGACCAGTCGCACCTGCCGGTGACCCAGCAGACGGCCGCCGTGGGCCACGCTGTACGCGGCGCCTATATGTGGACCGCTATGGCCGACATCGCCGCCATCACGGGCGACTCCGCCTACCGGCGGGCCATCGAGAGGATCTGGCACGACATCGCCGACTCCAAATACTATCTCAACGGGGGCATCGGCGCCACCGGCAGCGGGGAAGCCTTCGGCGCGGCCTACGAGCTGCCGAATATGTCGGCCTACGCGGAGACCTGCGCCGGGGTAGGGGTGGTACGCTGGAACCACCGGCTGTTCCTGATGACCGGCGACAGCAAGTACATCGATGTGCTTGAGCGCACGCTATATAACAACGTGCTGGATGGGGTGTCTCTCTCCGGTGATCACTTCTTCTACCCCAATCCGCTGGCCAGCATGGGACAACACGAGCGGCGGGAGTGGTTCGGATGCGCCTGCTGTCCGCCGAACGTGGCCCGCACCCTGCCGTCCATGCCGGAGTATATCTACGCCCACCGCGACGGGGAGGTGTACGTGAACCTGTACGTAGCCAGTGAAACGGACTTCGAAGTCAATGGCACCCCGCTACACCTTACCCAGCAGAGCGGCTTTCCGTGGGAGGGCAGCGTGCGGCTGCAGATCGACCCGGCCGCGGCACTTCCCGCACAACTCAAGCTGCGGGTACCCGGGTACGTCCGCAACTCTCCGGTACCGGGAGAGCTGTACCGCTACGTTGATCCCGAAGTCCCGTCTTTTACCGTGACGGTCAATGACGCCATCGTGCCGGTTGCCGTAGACGACCATGGCTACCTGACCCTCGACCGTACCTGGAACCCCGGCGACCGGGTGGAGGTGGATTTCCCCCTGGAGGTGCACGCCGTACGCGCCCGCGACGAGGTCATGGCCGATGCCGGCCGGGTCGCCTACGAGCGCGGCCCCCTGCTGTACGCGGCCGAGTGGGCCGACAACCCCGGCGAACGGGTGCTTGACCTGGTGGTGGACGAATCCGCTCCGGTCACGGCCGTGAAATCCGATCTGCTCGGCGGGATCTATGTCCTACGAGGAAAGGCGCGCACCGTATCCCGGGAACTGGACGGCAGCCTGACCACTTCGGAGCCCCAGGACCTGACCCTGATCCCCTACCACCTCTGGAACAACCGCGGGCCGGGGGAGATGTCCGTCTGGCTGGCCACCACCCCGGAGGCGGCGCAGCCCGCTCCGGCCCCTACGCTGACCTACTCCAGCACGATCACCACGTCCCTCGGCGAAACGGCGAACACCCTGGCCCTGCGCGACCAGCTGCTACCGGAAAACTCCAACGACCATGCCATCCCCTACTTCCACTGGTGGCCGCACAAGGACACTACCGAGTGGGTGCAGCTGGACCTGCCGGCCCTGGCGAACGTCTCGAAAGTGAGCGTTTTCTGGTTTGACGACGGTCCGGACGGGGGCTGCCGTATTCCCGCCGATTGGACCATCGAGTACCGCACCGGCGATGGCTGGGCGGCGGTGGAGCCGGATTCCGGCGGGTACCCGATCAGCAAGGATGAGTTGAATACCGTCACCTTCACTACGGTGCAGACGGACGGCATCCGCCTGCTGGTGCAGTTGCCGGTGGAGTATGCGACCGGCTTGTATGAGGTAATCGTGGAATAAGGCCGGGGCGCCGGGTAGCCAGGCCTGTGGCCTGGCTGGTGAGTATGCAGGGCCAGGCTACAAGCCTGTCCACCCGGGCTATCTCGCGCCTCAGAGTCGGGTAGCCAGGCCTATGGCCTGGCTGGTGAGTATGCGGGGCCAGGCTACAAGCCTGTCCACCCGGGCGGTCTCGCGCCTCCGGGTCGGGTAGCCAGTCCTGTAGCCTGGCTGGTGAGTGTGCAGGGCCAGGCTACAAGCCTGTCCACCCGGACTATTTCGGGCACCAATGACGGGTACCCAGGCCTGTGGCCTGGCTAGTGAGTGTGCAGGGCCAGGCTACAAGCCTGTCCACCTGGACTATCTCGGGCACCAATGACGGTAGCCAGGCCTGTGGCCTGGCTCAGGACTACCGGAGGCCGGGCCCCAGGCCTTTTCACCCAAACCCCGCCACCTCTTCCTCTGGGAGCCCCGGGCGGAGGTAGCCGACTACTTCGAGCGGGCTCTCGTCAATCAGATCCTTTCCGCGCAGGACCCCGCCGACGGACGGGTCGTGTACAACCTCTCCCTGGAAATGGGCGGCCACAAGGCCTTCCAGGATCCCAAGTGGTTCACCTGCTGTATCGGCACCGGCATGGAGAACCACAGCTAGTACGGCGCCAATATTTACTACTACTCCGACGACGCGCTCTACGTGACGCAGTTCATCGCCTCCCCCCTCGACTGGGCCGACCGCGGCGTGACGGTCACCCAACGGACGCGCTATCCCGAGGAGGAATCCACCGAACTGACCTTCGCCCTCGAGGCGCCGCAGACCTTCGCGCTTTACCTCCGCCACCTGGACTGGGTCACGAGGTGGCTACTCCCGTGCCGCGTCCAGGATGCGCCTGCGGTCTTCCTCTACGGCAAAGTCTCCGACGTACGCGGAGCCGCAGAGGCGGCATACCAGCCGGGGCTTCTGCTGTCCGAGCCAGGTCTCGTTCTCCAGCGGCGTATCCACGTGGCTGCAGGAAAAGCAGTAGACGGCGCCCCAGCAGTGGGGATTGATACTGACCGCTTCCCAGGAAAGGAAATTGGCACAGCTGAGGGTGATCATGGCGTCGGCGTTATCGAGCCGCAGGTCGGTGGTGAGTACCGTTGAATATCCGCTTTTCAGGGAAGAGAGATCTTCGTCCAGGAGATAAAAGAGTTGGTAGCGGCTGTCGAAATCGCTGACGAGGTAGATATCCCTGAGTTCACCGAGAGCAAGCTCGGGTGGGCGGTTTCTGCGAACCACCGCGCGGGACAGGTGGCAAGCGTAGGTCCGCAGCAGGATATCGCGCTCCGCGTCCGTGGCGAGGCCCAATTCGCGTACCGCCTTCAGGAAAACCGTTTCCCGGTCTGCATGGGTAGCCCCTCCCATATCCGCCAGGAGGGAGAGATGTTCCGAAGTATATCCGTCGGAAAGCGCCTCCGCGGCCCAGGATACGAGCCGGTCGCTGTCGAAGAGAGGCAGCAGGCGCTGGGCCAGCAGCAGGTTAAGGGAGGGTTGAAGGGACATTAGGTGGATGAGAGACGTAGACGGTATACAATATAAAACTAGACGGCCCCACTTTCGGGAGTGAAGGTTTCAGATTCAAAAGGTACTACTTTTCTGCAGTTTTTAGCTCCTCCCGCACCCGTTCCAAAATTTCCACCAGCCGATCCACGTCCGCCCGGGAGGTGGCATAATTTGTTAAGCCCGCGCGCAGCACGTCCACGCCCCGGACGGGGTACACGCTGAGCCAGGCGTCCCCGGAGGCCACTACCCGGGCACACATTTCGCGGGCGTGGGCCCCCGGATCGTCAACTCCGGGCAGGGAGAAGCAGACGACGGGCAGGGGGGTCTCGTTCTCGATGGTCCAGCCGCGTTTTTTCAGCCGCTTGCGCAGGTAGCGTCCCATTTCGACATGTTGGCGGATGGCCTCCGAGAAACCCTCCCAGCCGAAGACGAGCAGTGACAAGTACCACCGCAGCCCGAGAAAGCGCCGTGACCACTGCAGGGTATGACTATATGGATCTACCGGAGAGAATTCACTGCCCTCGCGGGGCATATAGGCCGCGGTGGTGCGGAAACTGCGGTCCAGGATCTCCGGGTGTCGGGTCAGGAACATGCCCGTGCCCATGGGTACGCTGAGCCACTTGTGGATATCGGTGGTGATCGAATCGGCCCGCTCGATGCCGCGCAGCCAGTCGCGGTATTCCCCGTGCAGAATAGCCGCGCCGCCGAAGGCGGCATCAGCGTGCAGCCAGACGTCCGCCTCCCGGCACACCGCCGCGATTTCTTCCAGGGGATCGATCGCGGCCGTACCGGTCGTACCGGCGGTGGCGATCACCATGACCGGAATCTTCCCGGACGACCGATCGGCGTCGAGTCGTTGCCGGAGGGTGGGGACGGACATCCGCAGGCGGTCGTCCACCGGGATCTGAACTACGGATTCCAGGCCGAGGCCCACCGTGCGGGCCGCCTTCACCACCGAGTGGTGTACCTGGTCGGAGCAGTAGATCACCGGATCGCCGCCGAAGGCGCGGTAGCCGCGTGCCGCGTAGTCCGGAAAGCGGTGGTTGAGGGCGCAGCATACCGCAGTCAGGTTGGCCTCGGCACCGCCGCTGGTGAAGGTTCCGTCCACGTCATCTTCCGCATAGCCGAAGCGGACGCCGTAAGATTTCACCAGATAGCGTTCCACCTCGGCCGCGAAGGGGGAGTGGCTCCAGGCGGCCAGCTGGGGATTGAAGTAGGCCGCGATCAGGTCGGCCAGGATGGAGGGGAAGCTCGTGCGCGGATTGTATAGCCCGTAGTACATGGGGTGGGGAACGTGCACCTGGTACTTGCGCAGGTTCTCCAGCACCACCTTCAGGGCCCGGCCCGGGGGCAGGGGGGCGGAAAAGTCGTGGGCGGTCGCCGCGTGCCGGACTTCGGCGGGATCCAGGCGGGGCGACACCCGCAGTTCGCGGGTCTTCGCGTAGTAGGCTTCCAGCTGGGGCAGCAGGTCGGCAAAGAGTTGGTGGCGCTGGTCGGCGGTGAGGTCAAAGTTCATGTGCGGCAGATGGGGTATGGAACGCGTCGACCCGGTGTTTGACCATCAGCCACAGCACCTCCGAACTCCGGAATACCCCCGGCGTAGCGGTGGGCGTGGTTTGCTGGGTAAAACTGAGGGAAACCCCGAAGCGGCGGCTGAACTCCAGGGAGGGACTCACCAGAAAGCGGTTGCGTACGGTAAAGCCGAAGGCGTCACCCCCGCCGGCCTGGCAGAGCACCTCGTCGCCTAAGGTGAGGACGAGACGCCGGTCGGGGTGAACCTGCGATAACCGGAATAGCAACAGCCGCAGCTGCAGGGCGTAGCGGGGGCGGAAGTAGAAGGCGGTTTGCGCATCCTGGGTGCCGTCGCGGCGGGTGCGCAACCACCGCTCTTCGAGGCGGAGGCGGTGGTTCAGGTTGAGGCCCCAGAGCCGGTGTCCCTTTGAGATCTCCTGCGAGGGGCGGTACTCCCCCGAGCGCACCGAGCCGGTGAGGTAGTAACCCATGTACGACATCGCCACGCCCAGATCGATATCGGAAGCGGTAGTGTAGGAAGCGGCGGTGCGGAGCATATAAAGGTTGGATTCCCGGAAGCCCGTCTGCCAGCGGTAACCCACGTCCTGGATCAAACTCCAGCGCTCACTCAGTCGGATCTGGTTCAGGAAGCGTGCTCCCTCCTGGTCTTCGTGGAATACCTGTCTGGACTGCCCCCACAGCCCCGGGGGAACCGCCAGCATCCCCAGTAACAGGAATAGGATCGGGAGCGGATAGCCAAGGCGAAGCGTAGAGGCGGATGATGCCAAGGGAAGCGGTTATCCGCTAAATGTAACGAGCGGCGGGGTTAATGCAGGTGTAGCGGTGCGGTCCGGGCATACGTAGGCCTACTTTGTCTCCGTTTTCCGACCGCTCAACCCTGCCCGCCCTTGCGATTTCTTTGCTGTTTCTCCTCCTGCCCCTCCTCCTGAGTGCCCAGTCTGAAGCCGGGTACTTCCGGGCGCTGGCCGCGGAACCGGATGGCCACACGCCGCCCCCCGCCCCGTAAGTATGTCATACCCTAAACAACTCAACCCCAGGCCCGCACGTTAGTGTAAAATATGCGGTACCTTTGGTAACGCTTTCAACTACTAAGAATATGAATACCACGCTGCTTTTCCTCAATGCCATTGGCCCGGAGATGATCCTGGTCTTCTTTGCCATCCTGCTGCTGTTCGGCGGCAAAAAAATTCCCGAACTGATGCGCGGCATCGGTAAAGGTATCCGTGAATTCAACACCGCCAAGGGGTCCCTGGAAAAGGAACTGCAGGACGGAATGAAGGAAGAGGAACAACGGGAAAAAGACGCCCGTGAGCTCCGCGAACTACGCGAGCGCGAAGCCCGTCGCCAACGCGAAGAGTCCTTCATTACCCGCGATAACGACTAGGAAACCGATTCTTTCGGGGACCTGAAAAGCTTCTTCACCCCACGGGGTGGAGAAGCTTTTTTATTTAGGGCCCTCCCGGGCGGGTACGCAGGTGCCGGGGGCGTGGCGCAGCGCGGCTCCCCGGCAAGTTCCCTTATCTTCGCGCGCTCAATTGACCTTGCGATGCACTTAACCGACCAGGAAAAAACCCGGCGCGACAATCTTACCAAAATCCGTGAACTGGGTATCGACCCCTTTCCGGCCGCTCAATTCCCGGTGACCCACCTGGCCGCTGCCATCCACGACCAGGTCGAACTGGACGAGGAAGGGCAGGTGACCAACCTCCAGAATGTCACCCTGGCCGGCCGCATCATGTCGCAGCGTATCATGGGCAAGGCCGCCTTCGCCAACCTGCAGGACAGCAGCGGCCGCATCCAGCTCTACGTGAGCCGCGACGATATCGCACCCGGCGAGGATAAATCCCTGTACAACGACCTCTTCAAAAAGCTGATCGACCTCGGTGATTTCATCGGGGTAAAGGGATTCGTCTTCAAGACGAAGACGGGGGAGATCAGCGTGCACGTAAAGGAGCTGACCTTCCTCGGCAAATCGCTGCGGCCGCTGCCCACTCCCAAGCGTGACGACGAAGGCCACGTATACGATGAGTTCAAGGACCCGGAGCTGCGCTACCGGATGCGCTATGTCGACCTCACCGTAAATCCGAAGGTCAAAGAGGTCTTCCGCAAGCGGAGCCGGCTCATCACCGCCATGCGGCAGTTCCTGGACGATCTGGGCCTCATAGAGGTGGAAACACCCGTCCTCCAGCCCATCCACGGGGGAGCGGCGGCCCGGCCATTCAAGACCCACCACAACACCCTCGACGTACCGATGTATCTCCGCATCGCCAACGAGCTCTACCTCAAGCGGCTCATCATCGGCGGCTTTGACGGGGTGTACGAGTTCGCCAAGATCTTCCGCAACGAGGGCATGGACCGTACCCACAATCCGGAATTCACCATGGTCGAATTCTACGTAGCCTACAAGGACTACAACTGGATGATGGACACTACCGAGCAGCTGCTCGAACACGCCGTGAAGGCGGTCAACGGCGACGGCTCTACCGCCGTAAATATCGGAGAGAACCAGGTCGACTTCAGGGGGCCATACCCCCGCCTCAGTATGGCCGACGCCATCAAGCATCACACCGGCGAGGACATCAGCGATGCCGACGAGGAGCGCCTGCGGGCGATCGCCGGTCGCCTGGAGGTACACGTCGACAAGACCATGGGCGCCGCGAAGATCATCGACGAGATCTTCGGCGAAACCGTAGAGGGCAAGCTCATCCAGCCCACCTTCATCACGGACTACCCGGTGGAGATGTCGCCGCTGACCAAGATGCACCGCAGCAAGCCCGGACTGGTAGAGCGCTTCGAGCTCATCGTCAACGGCAAGGAACTGGCCAACGCCTACTCCGAGCTCAACGACCCCATCGACCAGCGGGCCCGCTTCATGGACCAGCTCGAACTCGGCAAACGCGGTGACGAAGAAGCTATGGCCCTCGACGAAGATTTCCTCCGTGCCCTCGAGTACGGTATGCCCCCCACCGCCGGCATCGGCATCGGTATCGACCGCCTGGTCATGCTGCTGACCGGACAGAAGACCATCCAGGAGGTGCTGTTCTTCCCTCAGATGAAACCGGAGAAATAGTACGGTAGTTGGGTAGTCCGCTTCAGACATCGGATGAGGCTTCGTACCCCGCCGCATCCGATGTCTTTCGCTAATGACACCCGACACCCGACACCGAAACCCGCAACCCGACTATGCTAACCTTCATCACCTGGGATGCTTCCCCCGAAATCTTCAGCATCGGCCCCGTTACCCTGCGGTGGTACGGGATGATGTTCGCGGTGGGCTTCATGCTGGGCTTCATCATGGTCCGGCGGATGTTTTTGCGCGACGGCGCTCCGGAATCGTGGCTGGATTACTGCTTTTACTTTCTCATCGCGGGCACCATCCTGGGGGCGCGGCTGGGGCATATCCTGTTCTACCAGTGGGACTATTACAGCAGTCACCCGGAGGATATCCTGAAAGTTTGGGAGGGCGGACTGGCCAGTCACGGTGGCGTGATCGGAGTGGTGACGGCACTGTGGTTGTTCAGCCACTTTATCAGTAAGAAATCCTTCTTCTGGATCAGCGACAAGGTAGCGGCGCCCATCGCGCTGGTCGGGGCCATGATCCGCTTCGGTAACCTGATGAACAGCGAGATCGTCGGTACCCCGAGCGATGCGCCCTGGGCGTTTCTCTTCGTCAATGCGATGCCGCGGCAGCTGGCTGACGTGCCCCGCCATCCCGTGCAGATTTACGAGAGCGTGAGTTACCTGTTCACCTTTACCCTGCTGCTTGGGCTGTACTGGAAAACGGATGCCCGCAATCATCCCGGCTTCCTGACCGGTTTATGGTTTGCGCTGATCTTCGGCTTTCGCTTCGTGTGGGAATACTTTAAGAGCGACCAGGGCGGTTTCGGACAGGCCCTCACCACCGGGCAGTGGCTCAGCGTACCCTGTGTACTCTTCGGGATCGGCCTGATCCTCTGGAGCCGTTCGCGGCCTCCGGTGGAGACTACCGTGTAGCGACGGGGTAGCGACGGCTTTAGCCGTCGAGTTTCGTGTGCCCTCCGCGATTCAGTAACCTGTCACCCATGAATGCAGCCGACTGAAGTCGGCGCTACAGATCGGCGCTACACCTTCACCCCCCGAGCCGCCAACTCCTCCCGGAGCTGCCCCGGATGCTCAAAGCGAATGGTATCCAGCCCTTCCTTCCGCGCGGCCTCCACGTTGCGGAGGCTGTCATCGATGAAGACGCAGCCACCATATCCCTGCAGGTCGTAGGTTTCGTGGAGCAGGCGGTAGATGGCGGGGTCGGGCTTCTGTAGCTGTACCTCACCGGAAACCATGATATCCTCGAAGAGCGATAGAAAGGGGAAGGTTTCCCGCGCCCAGGGGAAGAGTTCGTGGGACCAATTCGTCAGGGCCAGTAGTCGGTATTCGCCGGTGGCGTTGAGCTGCTGGAGGATCTCTACCGTTCCTTCGATCGGGCCGGTGATGGTCTCCGTCCAGCGGTCGTAGTAGATGCGAATCTCCCGCTCGAAGTCGGGGTGCTCGGCGATCAGTTCTTGAGTGCCCTCGGCGATGGTGCGGCCGGCGTCCTGCTTCTCGTTCCACTCGAGGGTGGCTACGTGTTGCAGGAAGTGGTCCACTTCCTCGGGGGTGTCGAAGACCTGCTCGAAGAGGGCCCGCGGCTGCCAGCCGATCAGGACGTTGCCGAGATCGAAGATGATGGTATGGACGGACATTGGCAAACGGCTTATTCGGCGGTGGCGACGGCCTCGATGAGCCCCTGGAAGATGGTGTAGCCATCGCGGTTGCCCAGCAGCTCTTCGCTGGCCCGCTCGGGGTGGGGCATCATGCCGAAGACGTTGCGGCCCTCGTTGCAGATGCCGGCGATGTTGCCGACGGAGCCGTTGTAGTTGCTGTCGAGGTTGACCTCCCCGTAACCGTCGCAGTAGCGGAAGAGGATCTGGTCGTTCTGATTGAGCTGGTAGATCGTCTCCTCATCGGCGTAGTAGCGCCCCTCGGCATGGGCAATGGGGATGCGGAGTACCTGTCCGGGCGAAAGGCGGCGGTTGGTGGGGGCGTCATCGGTCTCGGCGCGGATGTAGACGTTCTTGGCGATGAACTTCTGCTCGCGGTTGCGGAGCAGTGCGCCGGGCAGCAGGTGGGCTTCGCAGAGGATCTGGAAGCCGTTGCAGATGCCGAAGACGTAACCCCCGCGGTTGGCAAAGTCGATCACCGACTTCATGATCGGTGAAAAGCGGGCCACGGCCCCGGCGCGTACGTAGTCGCCGTAGCTGAATCCGCCGGGAACGATGATGCAGTCGTCCGTGGTCAGGTCGCCGAGGCTCTCCTCCTTGTGCCACAGCCGCACGACTTCCCGGCCCATAACGGTGCCGAGTACGTGGACCATATCGTCGTCACAGTTGCTGCCGGGAAAGGTGATTACGCCGAATTTCATATCGCGGGAATTGAGCGGCGAAGATACGGTTCGCCGTACGATCGGCGGTACCCGCGCGACCCTTCCGCACATCGGATGTGCCCCACATCCGATGTGCACCGGGCGCTACCTGTCCGACCCCGGCACCCGCGTGCCCCGCCGCCAGACCCAAGCGCCCATCAGGAGGCCCGCCAGCATAAAGCCGAGCGCGATGATTTGCGCCTGCGTCAGGCTCATGCCCAGGAAATCGTACTGGTCGTTCAGACGCACGTACTCGATGAAGAAACGCTCTACCCCGTTGAGGAAGAGATAGAGCGCGAATACCATCCCCGGCCAGACCGTCAGCGGCTTGCGCACCGCCCACAGAATGCCACCGATGGCGAAGGCCATCAGGGTCTCATATACCGGGGTAGGGTAGTGCAGTTCGGGGAGCACGCTGCAGTAGTTGACGGTGCAACCCGCGATGGGTATACCGCGGCCCAGCACGTTGTGGGGATAGTCGTAGCCGTATAGCCAGTCGGGCAAAAACCAGCCGTCGGGGATGGCCGCCACCGCGGTGCCCCAATCGCCGTCGCCGCTCAGCTGACAGCCGATGCGGCCGACGCCGTAGGCCACGATGAGGGCAGGAGCCACCGCATCCATGATCGGCAGAGTGGGAATTTTGTGCTTCCGCAGGTAGAGATAGACCGCCACGCCGCCGCCGATGAGGCCGCCGTAAATGGCCAGTCCACCGCCGCTGAACAGCTCGCGGATCGGGTCCTCGAGGAAGCGGTCCCAGTATTCGATCACGGCGAAGAACTTCGCGCCGAGCAGACCGCCAACCGCCGCCATCATGGTGATCGGGCCGACGCGGTCGCTGGGGTAGACATCCACCGCCTGGGGCTCGGGTAAGGCTCCCTGCTTGCGGCCGATATTGTAGTAGTAGCCGAAGAAAAGCGCCGCCCCCACGATGCCCCCCAGCACACTTCCCTCGGTGGAGAGCAGGGTGCCCGAGGGGTCGCGCTGCCAGTCTGCGAAGTGGCTGATCGCGTAGGGGATCTTGTAGCCGAGCAGGAAGCCCAGTATGCCATTGGTGACGTAATCGGCGGTGGTCACCGTCTGCCCCGGCACCCGCAGCGTCCGCTCCGGGAGCAGCTGGCCGAGGCGCTCGCGCCGTTGCATCTCCCACTTCAGCAGCCGGGCGGCCACGATGAAGGCGAGCAGCAAGAAGAGCCCGAAGGTCTTGACGATGCTGAAGGCGTTGTCGCGCGCGGTGCCGAGAAGGTCGTGGAGCAGGTAGCTAAGGTCCGGGTACATGGCCGCAAAGCTACGGGACTATTTAGTCTGCGCCCGCAGCTGGTCCACGAGGTCCTGGATCGCGCGGCGGTAGTTGTCCTTGCCGTCGGGGCCGAGGGCCGCCAGCGACTGCTCCGCGGCTTGCAGGGCCTGGTCGTAGCGCCTGCGCTTCTGCAGGAAGCGGCCCAAGTTGTAGTAATCGCGCCAGCCCTCCTCGGAGAGTTCCGCGGCGGCGGAAAGCGCCTCGGCGGCCAGGTCGATGATTACCGTCCGGTCGATAAATTCCGAATTTTCCAGCTGTCCGAAGAGGTTGCGCAACCGCACTTCGTGGCCGGCGGCCCCCTTTTTCAGGTAGTTCTTGGCGGTCTTGAAGACCTCATCGGGGTCGTGGCCCTGCAGGGCGAAGGCGAATTCCCCCTCCGATTCCAGGCGTTTGGCTTCGTCCCTGTCGAAGCGGCTCACCCGTTCCACCAGGGCGTCCATGAGCCGCTCGCTCCTGAATTCCAGGGCCTTGTTGAAGGAGGCGCGCACGGCGGCGTTGACCTTGTCGAGGTAGGCGGCGCGGCCCTCAAGTGCCACGATACCGTCTTCGTACTCCCGCAGCAGGTCGAAGAGCCGGCTGTCGGCCTCGGTGGTGGCTACATAGATCAGGCGGAGGGTCGCGGGTGCGGAGAAATCCAGCCCCGGCGTGCGGAGGTAGTCGTTGGCGATCTTGAGGTGGGGTTCCCCCCGGCGCACCAGGGCGCGGATCAGCTGGTAGGCCGCCCCCGGCTCGCTGCGCTTATAGGCAGCTTGCAGCGCGTCTATATCGTCGATGCGCTCCAGGGCGGTACGGGCGTCGCGCAGCAGCTGCGGTGCCTGCCGGGCCCCGACCACGCGGTGGACCGGCTCGTTGTCGGGACTGATGAACAGCAGGGTCGGGAAGGCGGGCGCGCGGTGGAATTCACGGAAGCTTTCCGATTCCGGCTTCTCCATGTCCAGCTGCAGGTTGACGAAGTTTGCGTTGAAGAAGTCGCCCACGCTCTCGTCCGGGAAGACGTTGGCGGCCATCAGCTTGCAGGGGCCGCACCACTCGGCGTAGGCGTCCACGAATATGAGCTTGTCCTCGGCGGTGGCTTTGGCGAGGGCTTCCTCCCAGCTGCCCTCGAAGAACTGGATCCCCTGGGCGGAGACGGTAGTGGACACAAACAACAGCACGAAAAGTCGGAAGATCACGGAGGTTGAGTTTAGCTGTCAGTGACAAGCATTCAAGGTACGAAGGTGGTCGACGGATGACCCGCCTTTAACCCCGGCTTAACGCCGCCCCGGCCCCGTGACTATCGGGATTCTTTCTTCGGCACCGGGTCCGGTCCGAAGCCGCCCCAGGGGTGGCAGCGGCCGATCCGCTTCAGGGCCAGCCAGCTTCCCTTCAGCACGCCCCACTCCGTGATCGCCCCCACCGCGTAGTGGCTGCACGTCGGATCGTACCGGCAGCGCGCGCCCAGCATCGGCGAGATCGCGACCTGGTAAAAGCGGATAGGGAGGATGAAGAGCTTGCGCATTTTAGTACGGTAGTC
>JBGTHX010000334.1:0-6774 GCA_041746055.1 Lewinella sp.
GGCACGCTACCTGAGGGCCGAGGACTACCAGTCGGCGGACCAGCTTTTCTACGCCGTAGATCGAATTTGTGCTGCGGTGGGAAGCGACATCGTGCTAAACTGGAGACCGATAGGAAGTACCTACTTTTGAACGAGTACTTACAAGCTACCTACTTCCTACTTTCGCAAAATGATCGCATACGTAAAGGGTACCCTTGCCCACAAGAACCCTTCGTTCGTGGTGGTGGAGGCCGGGGGCATCGGATACCACATCAACATCAGCCTGTACACCTACACCAAGATTGAGGGGGCGGAGTCGGTCGCCCTGCTGACGCACTTTCACGTGAAGGAGGACCAGCAGACGCTGTTCGGCTTCTACGAGGAGACGGAGCGCAACCTGTTCCGGCTGCTGATCTCGGTGACCGGGGTGGGACCGGCTACGGCGCTGGTGGTGCTGTCGACCATGAACCCGGATGAGTTGCGGGCGGCGGTGATCGGGGAGGACGTGGGGTCGATCCGCAAGGTGAAGGGCATCGGGCCGAAGACGGCGCAGCGGATCATTATCGACCTGAAAGACAGGATGATCAAGGAAAGTGGAGAATCCCCGACAATGCTTTCCGCACAAAGCAATACCCTCAGGAGCGAGGCGTTATCTGCCTTGGTTAACCTGGGCTTCGGCCGGCCCGCCGTGCAACGCGCCCTGAACCGGGTGCTGGCGGCGCATCCGCAGACGACTACGCCGGAAGACCTGATCAAGCTCGCCCTGCGGGAATTGTCTTCCTAGTCCACGACTGGAAACCGTTATTTATCTACCCGTAACTACCAGCGGGACAAAGCTTTAGCTCGCCGCCCTTACTTCAGACCGGGGTTTAGGAAGGATTGCATCGTATGAACAAGACAATACTCTCACTCTGTGTTGCCCTGGTTTCGCTTAGTTTCACCTATGTGCCCTACCGCACGGCAGCCGATGAGGTAGCCGTCCGCGCCGGTGCCCTGCCGTACCTGGCGCCCATGCCAGCCGACACCCTGCCCCCGCTCCGCGACCGGCAGCGCGACTTTATTACCGACCCCAACCGCAACCCCGTCGACCTCCGCGACCCCTCCGGCGTGGAAAAGACCGTGGAATACGACCCCGCCACCGGCAACTACATCGTGCGGGAGCGGCTCGGACAAATCGACTTCCGCCCGCCTACCTACCTCACCTTCGACGAATACCTGGACTACCGGCAGCGGGAAGACCAGCGCCGCTACTTCAATAACCTGGCCGGGGTAGGGAACCCCGAGGATTTCGTGAGCGTGGGCGACCCCCTCGCCGACATCGAGCTGGATCCCAACCTGATCAACAACCTCTTCGGGGGCACGGAGATCACCATCCAGCCGCAGGGTAGCGTGGACCTCAGCTTCGGGCTCAACTACCAGTACCAGGACAACCCCTTCATCGTGGAGCGCTTCCGGCGCAATACCATATTCGACTTCGATATGGACATCCAGATGAACGTCACCGGACAGATCGGAGACAAGCTGAAGCTCAATACCAATTACAATACCGGGGCGAACTTCAACTTCGACAACCAGATCAAGCTCGACTACAACAGCGAGGCCTTCGGGGAGGACGACATCATCCGCAAGATCGAGGCCGGCGACGTGAGCCTGCCCCTGCGCGGTACGCTGATCGAGGGCGCCCAGTCGCTGTTCGGCCTCAAGACCGAGCTGCAGTTCGGCCACCTGCGCCTCACCGCCATCGCCAGCCAGCAGCGGTCGGAGCGGGAGAAACTCACCATCGAGGGCGGCAGCCAGTTGCAGGAGTTCCAGGTGTACGCCGACGAATACGACGAGAACCGCCACTTCTTCCTCAGCCACTACAACCGCGAGGTATACGAGTTCGCCCTCTCGGACCTGCCCCAGATCCAGACCCTCTTCCACCTGGAGAATATCGAAGTCTGGATCACCAACGACCGCAACGAGGTGCTCGACGTGCGGGACATCGTAGCCTTCGCCGACCTGGCCGAGCCCACCCGCCTGACGAACCCCAATGCCGTGGGCCAGTTTCCCACCCCGCGCTACCAGGAGATCTGCGACGGCCGCCCCCTGCCCGAAAACGGCGCCAACGACCTCTACAGCCGGCTGGTGGCCCAGGAGGAGAACCTACGCGACATCGACCGCACCGTGTCGGTGCTGCAGTCGGCCCAGTTCGGCCTGCAGCAGATCCGCGACTTCGAGAAGGTGTCCGCGCGCAAGCTCGACCCCCGCGAGTACACCGTGAACCCGGAACTGGGCTTCATATCGCTCAATATCAACGTGCAGCCCGACCAGGTGGTCGCCGTTTCCTACCGCTACAAGTACAACGGAGAAATCTTCAAGGTCGGCGAGCTGTCGGTGAACACCGACAACAGCAGCTCCGACACGAGCAACTTCTCCAACCAGGTGCTCATCACCAAGCTGCTGAAGTCCTCCACCCAGCGCGTCAGCGAGCCGGCGTGGGACCTGATGATGAAGAACGTCTACTCCATCGGCGCCTACCAGGTGAACCAGGAGGACTTCCGCCTCGACGTACAGTACGAGAATCCCGGTCAGGGTTTCCAGCGCTTCCTGCCGGTGCCCGTGGACAACCCCGCTACCCCGGGCTTCGACCCCATACCCGGCCTGCCCCTGATCCGGGCCTTTAACCTGGACCGGCTCAATACCCAGGGCGATCCCCAGCCCGACGGGGTATTCGACTTCGTGCCGGGAATCACTATCAATCCAGCTACCGGCCGGATCTACTTCCCCGTGCTGGAGCCCTTCGGCAGCGACCTGGCCGACCGGCTCGAGCCCCAGGATGCACCCCGCTTTACGTACCAGGAACTCTACGACTCCACGCTCTTTCAGGCGAAGGAGTTTCCCGAAAAGAACCGCTTCGCGATCCGCGGCTCTTATAAGTCCACCGTCCAGAGCGAGATCAGCCTGGGCGCCTTCAACATCCCCCCCGGATCGGTACGCGTGACCGCCGGCGGTGCCCTGCTGGTGGAGGGCCGTGACTATACCGTGGACTACAGCACCGGCCGCGTGCGCATCCTCAACGACGCCATCCTCAGTTCGGGCGTGCCCATTGACGTGAGCTTCGAGGACAACACCATCTTCAGCCTGCAGACCAAGACCATGATCGGCCTGCGCGCCGACTACGAGGTCAACGAGAACCTGGCCGTGGGCGGCACCTTCATGCAGCTGTTCGAGCGGCCCTTCACGCAGAAGGTCAACATCGGCGAGGACCCGATCAACAACCGCATCTACGGCTTCGACGCCACCTACAACCAGAATTCCGGCTGGCTCACGCGCACCCTGGACAAGCTTCCCTTCTTCAGCACGAACGCGCCGTCCAACGTAAGCCTGATGGCGGAAACGGCCATCCTCGACCCGGGGCACAGCAAGGCCATCAACCTCAGCCGCAACGAGAAGGGCGGCATTGTGTACCTCGACGACTTCGAGGGTACCGCAAGCCCCATCGACCTGATGACGCCGGTGCAGAAGTGGTACCTGGCGTCCGTCCCCCAGAACGACGCGGGCAACAACAATAACCTCTTTCCGGAGGCCGACCAGCCCGGCCTGGTGAGCGGCGCCAACCGCGCCACGCTCAACTGGTACCGCATCGACCAGAGCGCCCGGGCCGATGTCGATAACGGCAACATCTATACCAGTATAGTCCCCCAGCAGGAGGTGTTTCCGAACGCCTCGCTGGACCCCTCCCGCCGCGGGCTCTTCCAGTTCTTCACCTTCGACATGTCGTTCTACCCCGACGAGCGGGGGCCTTATAACTTTGATACCCCCCAGGGTTTCCCCGGCCTGACCGCCGGTGCGCTGCCCGATCAGGGCGATCCGCTGGTGCCGGTGAAACTGCTCGACCCCGTCACGCGCTGGGGCGGCATCATGCGGGAGATGACGACTACCGACTTCCAGTCGTCCAACATCGAGTTCATCGAATTCTGGATGCTCTCGCCCTTCCTGGATCCCGCTAACGGCCGGCAGGCGGCCCCGGACGCGGCCGACAAGCAGGGCTCGCTGTACATCAACCTGGGTAACGTCAGCGAAGATATTCTCCGCGACAGCCGCAAGTTCTTCGAGAACGGCCTGCCGACGCCGATTAATGACCGCCGTCCGACGGACGAGACCGTATGGGGGCGCGTCCCCGTTGCCCAGCAGATCACCCAGGGCTTCGACAACGACCCCGCCAGCCGGGAGGCCCAGGACGTAGGTCTTGACGGCCTCAACGACGCGGGCGAGCGTGCGAAGTTCTCCGACTATCTGAACGCCTTTGCCGATGCCCCGCCGGCCGTACAGCAGCGGCTGGCCGATGACGTCTCCAACGACAACTTCTACTACTTCAACGACCAGGACCGCTACGGAGATGGTGCCGACCTGCTCACCCGCTACAAGGGATGGAACAACACCCAGGGCAACTCCGCCGCCAACAACAATACCAATAACAACCTGCGGCAGTCGGCCACCAACCTGCCCGACGACGAGGACCTGAACCAGGACAATACCCTCAACGAGTCGGAGAGCTACTTCCAGTACGAGATCCCCTTCGTGCAGTCGCGCACCAATCCCCGCGAATTGGACGTGGAGGCCACCCCCTTCATCACCGACCGCATCGAGGATACCGGTGGTACGGGCCGTATCTGGTACCGCTTCCGCATCCCCCTGAACACCGACCAGAAGACCTCCGTGGGCGGCATTCAGGATTTCCGGTCGATCCGCTTCATGCGGATGTTCATGCGTGACTTCCGGGCGCCGGTGGTGCTTCGCTTCGCGGAATTCGAACTGGTCCGCAACAGCTGGCGCCGGTACAACCGTCCCTTCCAGACCGGCCCGATCGTGGGTGGCGAGGAGGACACGGAGTTCAACGTGGATGCCGTCAACGTGGAGCAGAACAGCCGCCGCCAGCCCTTCAACTACGTGCTGCCCAACGGCATCCGCCGCGAGCAGAGCCTCGGCCTGTACTCTACCCTCCAGAACGAGCAGTCGCTCTCCCTCAAGGTGAGCAACCTGCAGCCCAGCGACAGCCGCGCGGTATTCAAATACACGGAAACCGACCTGCGCCTCTACGAGCAGCTGAAGATGTTCGTACACGCCGAGGCGGCCGGGCAGAGCCGGATCGACCGGCCCGAGGACGGGGAACTCCGCCTTTTCCTGCGTATGGGATCCGACTTCGAGCAGAACTACTACGAGTACGAGGTGCCGCTGGCGCTATCGGACACCGTCGGACTGGCCGGGCTTAACCCGGACGGTGCCGCCTATTCCGATTCGGTATGGCTGCCCCAGAATGAAGTTCAGCTACCCCTGGAACTGCTGCGTGACTTAAAACTCGAGCGCAACAACAGCAGCGTCTCCTCCGACGCGACCTACGAGCAGAGTTATTCCCCCTCCGATGGTGTAAATCATACCATCCGCATCAAGGGTAACCCCAATCTGGGTTACGTCAAGGTCTTCATGATCGGGGTCAGGAACCAGCAGGATCTCGACAACAACGGCATCAGCGCCGAGGTGTGGGTCAACGAACTTCGCCTGGAGGGGCTCGACGAGCGGGGCGGCGTAGCCGCCATCGCCCGCGCCGACGTACAGCTGGCGGACCTCGGTAACCTAACCGCCGCCGTCAACTACAGCAGTGTAGGATTCGGGGCGCTGGACAATAGCGTGGTCGAACGCAACCGCTACAAAACCGCCGGTTACGATCTGGCCACCACGCTAAGCTTCAACCGCTTCCTGCCCACCCGCTGGGGCGTGAACCTGCCCGTATATTTGCAGTACAGCAAGCAGACCAGTACCCCGGAGTACGACCCCTACGACTACGACATTCCGCTGCAGGACAAGATCCGCGCCGCCGAATCCGCCACCGCCCGCGACAGCATCCGCGAGCAGGCGCAGGAGATCGATAAGATCACCGCGATCAACCTCAACAACATCAGTATCGCGCCCCAGACGCGGCGGGAGAAGCCGAGCCCCCTGGATCCGGCCAACTTCTCGGTGAGCTACGGCTACACCAAGAACGAGCACAGCGACCCGTACATCTCCTCGGAGGTGGTCAACGAGCACACCGGGGCCGTGGACTATACCTTCAGCCGTGCCAACCCCACCAGTTTCGAGCCCTTTAAGGCGCTGGAGAGCAAGTACCTGCGATTGCTCAGCGAATTCAACCTGAACCCGCTGCCGAATACCGTCAGCATCACCAACGTATTCAACCGCAGCTTCGCTACCACCAGCTACCGCTTCGCGGGCGTGGAGGAACGCTACAATACCTTCTATAACAAGCGCTTCATCTGGAACCGCAGCTACGACGTGCAGTGGAACTTGACGCGCAGTCTGCGCCTGGGGTTCAATGCCAACATGAACGCGACCATCGACGAGGTCGACGAGAACACCATCGTCGGCTTCTCGGAGAACGAGCAGAAGAACATCCGCTGGGACAGCATCTGGACCAGCCTGCAGGATGGCGGCCGTCCGAAGCAGTACAACCACACGATCAACGCCAGCTATCAGCTGCCGCTACGCTACCTGCCTTTCCTCGACTTCCTGGACGTGCGCGCCCAATACCTCGGCAATTACTCCTGGGCCGCCGCGCCACTGCTGATCCAGAAGAAGGGCCTCGGTAACATCATCCAGAACAGCCAGCAGCGGCAGGTGACCGCCGACCTGAACTTCGAGCGCTTCTACGACCAGATCCCCATTCTGAAGCGCGCCAACCAGGCCGGCCGGCAGCGGTCCGCCCGCACCACCGGGCGGCAGGCCCCCGCGGAGGAAACCACGGGCGGGGCCAAATTC
>JBGTHX010000335.1:0-5059 GCA_041746055.1 Lewinella sp.
TCATCGGATGCGGCCGTGCGAAGCCAGGCCTCATCCGGTGTCTGGAGCGGTTGTCCGTCCACAAGCACATGCTACACGCCACAAAACCCGGGTCACCAAAGGCAGGATTTCGGGGATTAAATTCGGATTCGTCGATTTATGGCCCTGGATCATCGGTAAAATTCGTGATCGTGCAACGGGCGCGCGCACCTTGTCGTCATTCAAGGTAACCGCCTGAGTTACAATTCTTCACCCTTAATTGTTGCACCCATGAATACCCTGCTCTTTTCCTTCCTCCTCTGCACCAGCGGCCCCGCCGCAACCCCGCCTGCCGACCTTGCCGCGGTGGAGCCCCTCATCACCCGTAGCTTCGTGGCCGCCGGTCGCATCGACCTTACGATAGCCAACCTCGAAAAGGAGGTCACCGTAGTGAAGCTCACCAGTTTATCCACCGACGAGACGCTGTTCCGGCAGAGGATCACGAATCACAATGGCTACAGCGTAAGCTTATGCCTCAAGGAGGTCCCCGAGGGCCGCTACGTGATCTCCGTCGAGAAGGGAGATACCCTGCGCCGGCAGGTCGTCCTCAAAACGGAAACCGGCGTGTTGTGCAGCGACTGGAAGTAATTCCGCCCTGCGGCAATCCCCACAGAGGCTACGGACGTTAGGAGCGCATGCGATTCCTAGTGTGCTGTAGCCTCTTTTTGTTTTTGTTGCCCTCCTGCGGCAGCGATGTGCCCCCCGTACCCAAACCCCGCTCCTACCCCCGCGTGGAGTATCCGCCCCACCAGTACGTACCGCTGGGCGCCGGCTACTGCCCCTTCACCTTCGAGCGACCGGCCTCCTCCACGGTGGTGCAGGAGACCAACTTCTTCGACCAGGCCCCGGCCGATCCCTGCTGGTTCAACCTCGACCTGGCCCCCGCCCTCAACGGCAAGATCCACTTTAGCTACTACCCCGTGACCTCCTATCGCCAGTGGGAGGCACTCCGCGATGAGGCCTTCCAACTGGTGGGCGTCCACAACCAGCGGGCCAGCGACATCGAGGAGATCGTCATCCACCGCGACGACGCCGACGTGCACGGCATCGCCTTCGATATCGCCGGCCCCGCCGCCAGTCCCTACCAGTTCTTCCTCACCGACACCACCCACCATTTTCTGCGGGGTGCCCTCTACTTCGAAACCCGGGTCAATCCCGATTCGCTCGCCCCCGTGGTGGAGTACGTCCAGCAGGATATCCAGGAGATTATCGGGAGCCTGACCTGGGGGGAGGGGTCGGTGGCGAATTAGTGAAGGAAGGAATGAGTGGATGGGCGCTTACGCGCCGGGAGATCCGCGAAATTTCGCGACCGCCGACGTAAATTGCCGCGCAATGAGTGTCAAAACGGCTAACGAGCGCATCATTTTCGGACTGAAGGTCAAGCAACTGCGTACGCAGCAGGGCTACAGTTTCGATCAGTTGTCGAAGCAGACCGGTATTTCGCTCTCCTACCTCAACGAGATCGAGAAGGGAAAGAAGTTTCCCAAGCGCGATAAGGTGGTGCAGCTCGCCGAGTCACTGGGCACCACGGCCGCCGAGCTCACCGACGGCGACCTGGGCCGTGAGCTGGCCCCCGTGAGCGAGTTGCTGCAGTCCAACTTCCTGAACGAACTGCCCCTCGAACTCTTCGGCATCGAGATGAGCAAGGTGGCCGAGATCATTGCCGCAGCCCCCCTGCAGGTGGGCGCCTTCATCAGCACCCTGCTGGAGATCAGCCGCAGCTACGCGCTGCGCGAGGAGAACTTCTACTTCGCCGCCCTGCGCTCCTACCTGGAACTGAACGCCAATTACTTCCCCGAGCTGGAGCGGGCCGTGGAGCAGTTCGCCGAACAATTCCAGCTTCCGGCCATCCGCCCCCTGCCGCCACGGGTGCTGGCCTCCCTGTTAGAAGACCGCTACGGCTACACCATTGTGGCCGGCGGTCTCGACCGCGAGCCGGCGCTGGGCGGCCTGCGGTCCGTGTACCTGCCCGGCTCGGGCCGCCTGCTGCTGAACGGGAAACTGACGCCGGTGCAGCGCAGCTTTCAGTTCGGCAAGGAGATCGCCTTCAACTACCTGAAACTCAAGGAGCGCGCCAATACCAGCAGCATCCTGCGCGGCCGCGTCTTCGACGAGGTTTTGAACCACAGCAAGGCCACCAACTTCAGCGTCGCCCTCCCCCTCCCGCTGGCCCCCTTCACCGAGGCGCTTCGGTCTTTCCTGCGGCAGGAGCGATGGGATGCCGCCGCCTTCCTCGGCCTGATGCACCGCTTCAATGCCACGCCGGAGATGTTTTTTCACCGGCTTACCAACGTGATCCCGCAGTTCATCGGGTTGCGAGAACTCTTTTTCCTGCGTTTCGCCCACGACCGCGGTACCGACGACTTCGTCATCGACAAGGAACTGCACCTCAGCCGCCGCCACCACCCCCACGAGAACGGACTCCTCGAGCACTACTGCCGGCGCTGGATCAGCATCAGCCTCCTCCAGCAGATGGGCGAGAAGGGAGGCGATGCTCTCCGTATCGAGGCCCAGCGCAGCCACTATTACGGTACCGACGACGAATACCTATGCCTCACCCTCGCCCGGACCGACTACCCCCGTCCCGGCAACAACGTCAGCGTCACCCTCGGCCTGCTCATTACTCCGGAACTGCGGGAGCAGATCGCCTTCGTGGACGACCCCGCCATCCCGCGCGTCGTGGTGAACACTACCTGTGAGCGCTGCCCCATCGAAGACTGCCGCGTGCGGGCCGCCGCCCCGACCGTGGTCGTAGCCCGGCAACAAGCCCGGGATATGCGCGACGCGCTGGGCCGGCTTTCCTGACTTAATCCGCGCTGGCCCGCAGGCGGTCCAGCGCCTTTTTCAGGTCCAGTTTATCCTGGTCCATGACCGCCACGGCCCAACCCTGCAATTGCGCGCGCTGGGCGAGGTACAGTTGCTCCGTCTGTCCGGGAGTAGGGATCAGGATGGCCTTCTTGCCCAGGGCTTGGATGTCCATGAGGCTGGAGTAGCCGGGGCGGGCCACCACGAAGCGGGCCGCAGTGAGCAGGCCGGAGAGCTGTGGTGTATCGGCAAAGTTGAGGATGTCCAGCCCGTGGCCCGCCGCGGGGTGGCCGGAGCTGGCGGGGAGGCCGCGCACGACCCGGCTGCTCGTCGGGAGCGCGGTGAGCTGGGGCAAAAGAATGTCTTCGAGGCGCGTCCGCATCGGTTCCGGGCCCGAGAGAAGCGCCAGCAGCTCGAAGGCCTCGGTGCCGGGGGCCTCGGTGAGGTGGGGGAGGGGACCGATGAAGGTGACGTTCTCGTAGCCGGAAGGATCGGAGAGTTTGCCGCTCAGCCGGTCGTGGCTCGCGTGGTCGGGTACCCAGTACTCATCAAAGCGGGTGAGCTGAAGCCGGTACACTGAGGACGCCGGCCAGAATCCCGTGATGGGGTGCAGCTGGTGGGAAAGGAAGATCGAGGGTATGTCCGGGTGGAAGCATCCGAAACGGCTGTCGGAGATGATGCGGTCCACCCCGAGTTGCTCCACCAGGGCGGCGGTAACCTTGCGCTCCGCCCGGATGGTACGCTGCCAGTGAAAGATCTGCCGGGCCACGTTCCAGGCCATCCGCTTGCTGGGGTAGCGGACGCGGTAGCCGGGCAGCTCGTGAATTACCGTGCCGGGTAGTTCCCGCCGGAGCATCTCGGCGGCCGCGCCGCTGCTGGCCCAGCTGATCCGCTCCCCCTCCGCCTCCAGCCTTCGCGCCAGGGCAAGACTACGGCTGGCGTGGCCGAGGCCCCAGTCGAGGGGGGCCAGAAGGGTATGGCGGATGGTCGGTGGCATGCTTGGACAAAGCTATAACCGCCGGCCCGGATGCTTAAGTACTTCTTAGGCTTTCCCTACCCCTAAAACCGGTACCTGATCACCCCGCGCACGAAGCGCGGCGTGCCCGGCGTGAAGTGGATCTCCTCCACCGGCGCCGTCTCGTCGCGGAGGCGGGATGCGGTGGCGAACTGCGTCTCGTACCAGTCGGCGTCGAGCAAGTTTTCCAGGACCATCCCCAGGGAGAGCGGGCCGATCACATAATTCACGTTCGCGTCGAGGAGAAAGTAGCCGTCGGCTACGATGGAGTTGTCTTCATTGGCGGGCCGGTTCTTTACGAAGCGGTAGCGGATGCCGCCCGAAAGCCGGTCTTCGAGGACGTTCATTCCGCCCGTGCTGGTCAGGTTCGGGGCCAGCGGGATGTAGTTGGCGCCCTCCGGCTCCCCGACGCTGCGGGCCAGGGCGTAGTTGACGTCGGCGTCGGCGAAGAGCCAGTCGGTGAGCTGGTAGCGTGCGCCCAGGTCGATGCCGGTGCGGCGGGATTCCCCGCTCGGTTCCACGATGCCGGCATCTCCCACGTACACGAATTCCTGCTCCAGGTAGAGGTACCACAGGGCCGCGTTGAGGAACAGCCGGCGGGTGGGCCGGAAGATGCCCCCGAGGTCGGCGCCGTAGGCGGCCGGCAGGATGTCGGCGGCGGTGCGGTCGAGCACCACGCGGGTATCGTTGGCGTGGAAGCCGATACCCGTCTTAAGGAAGAGCTGGGTGCGGTCGTTGAGGGTGTACAGGAAGTTGAGCTTGGGGCTCACGGCACTTTTGCGCTGCTCCTGCCGGTCGTAGGCGGGTTGCAGCCGGTCCACATAGTCGAATACGAAGTGGTCGAGGCGGAGCGCCGGGTTGATGAGCAGGTCCCCGAACTCCAGGTCCGCACCCACGTAGGCGAATAGGTTGGTCTCGTCGATATCGCCGTACTGCAGCCGCTGCAGCAGTTCCTCCCGGTTGCGGGTGTGGCTGAGCTCTACGTCGTCGTTGTTGTCGTAGCGCAGGCCCACGCCGGCCTTCAGGCTGGCCTCGCCGCCGCGGGTGTTGAAGCTGTGCTGCAGTTCGGACTGAAGGCCGAACAGCTGCCGGTCCTCGGCCTGGCGGATCTGGTCGCCGTTCACGGGGTCCTCGAGGAAGAAGGTAAAGTTGGAGTAGAGTTCGAAGCGGTAGTGGCTGAAGTAGGCGTTGGTCTTGACGAAGGTATTGCGGTCCACCACC
>JBGTHX010000336.1:0-14400 GCA_041746055.1 Lewinella sp.
CTTTCGTGGACGGTGGCGCCATGACCGCCCCCGACAACGCGGTCTTCGATCCGGCGAAGGGTGCCTTCATCGCCGAGAACGCGGGCGTCGCCCCGGACATCGCCGTCCGGCAGGACGCGAAATCGCTCGGCGCGGGCCGCGATCCGCAGCTGGAACGTGCCGTACAGGAGGTACTTCGTATGCTCGGGGAACGGCAGCCGGTGGAGGTGGAGAATCCGGCTTATCCTACTCCTTCCTCTGGTCGATGAGTGAATGATGAAAGGAGTGCAGCATTGAATGGGTGCGTAGCATATTTTGCCCCTCGCTGCGCTCGGGTAAGGACGGGAACTGGAGCTTACGAGCCGTACGCAGTAAAGGGCACACCCGAGCAAAGCGAGGGGGCGACCGTGACGCCCCGTTCGCTTATCCACTAAGTCAGTAAATCATCACTTTACTAATTGCTAAGCATGACCGGCATCACCAGCATCATGATATCCTGCCCACTTTCCTGTTCGGTGGGGAGGAGGATGCCGGCGCGGGTGGCGGTGGAGAGCTCGAGACGCACCTCTTCGCCCTCGATGACGCCGAGCATTTCGACAAGGAACTTGGCGTTGAAGCCGATCTGGAGGGGACTGCCATCGTAGGAGCAGCTGAGTTGCTCGGTGGCTTCGTTGCTGAAATCGAGATCCTGGGCACTCACGGTGAGGCTGCCGTCGGCGATATTGAGGATGACCTGGTTGGTGGTCTTGTTGGCGTAGATGACGATCCGCTTCAGGCTGTTCTGGAAGTCGGCGCGGTTGACGAGCAGGACGTTCGGGTTGTCGACGGGGATGACTGCGTTGTAGTCCGGGTAGCGGGCGTCGATGAGGCGGCAGGCGATCTTGGTTTCACCGTACTCGAAGAAGGCGTTCGACTTATCGAAGGTGACGGCTACGGCCACGTCGGATTGCGGCAGGGCACCCTTCAGGAGGTTGAGGGCCTTTTTGGGGATGATGAAGCTGCTGGTCACCTCGCCGCCCAGGTCGTTCAGGCTGAATTTTACCAGCTTGTGGGCGTCCGTGGCGACCATGGTGAGCTTGGAGAAATCCACCTGGAAGAACACGCCGGTCATGGCGGGCCGCAGTTCGTCGGTGGAGGTAGCGAAAAGGGTCTTGTTGATGCCGTCGAGCAGGGACATGGCGGTCACGCTCACCTCATCCGCCTCGCTGGGCTCGGGGATATTCGGGTAATCGCCTCCTGGCTCGCCGGCCAGCTTGTACTTACCGTAGGCGGAGGTGATGGAGATACCGTAGTTGTCTTCGTTGACGTCGAAGGTGATGGGCTGCTGCGGCAGGGCCTTCAGGGTGTCGATCAGGATCTTGGCCGGTACGGCTACCTCACCGTCGCTCTCGGCGTTCACCTCCAGGCTGGTGACCACGCTGGTCTCGAGGTCGGTGGCGGCGATGTGCAGCGTGTTGCCCTCGATGGTAAAAAGAAAATCTTCCAGGATCGGCAGCACCGGATTAGAGGCAATAGCCCCGCCGGCCAGCTGTAATTTCTTCTGCAGATCAGAACTGGAAACGGAAAATTTCATAGTGGTTGAGCTTTTGGCAAACTTACGTAAAGTAGGAGCATAGTTAGTACGGTAGTCGGGTAGTCGGGTAGTACGGTAGTCGGTACTATCGTACTACTCACTCCCCCCCGGTCGCCACCGAAGTCCTACCACTCCCCAGATGCCGTACTGGGTCGTGGACAGTATTAGTGATTCTGACTGGTCGGGTTTGCCGATGAAGCGGTTGGAGGCGTGGTCGGTCGCATTATTGAGGCGGCCGTAGGCCGAAATATCCTTGAAGAGCTCGTAGTCGGCAGCGAGGTCGAGGCTGATGACGGCGTTGATCCAGATGGGCTGCCCGTCCTGCAGCAGGTCGAGCGTGGAACTGCGGTAATTTCCCGCGATGACGAGGTTCAGGCGCTGCTTGGGGTTGCTGTACACCAAGCTTAGGTTAGCGGACCGTCGGGGAGCCTGGGCCAGGGTCGCGCCATCCGTGCCCTGCCCGACCACGTTATAGGAGTTGAAGTTCAGGTTCCCGTTCAGATCGAGGTAGCGGAGGCGCTCGTCCAGGAAGCCAAGGCTCTGGTAGAAGCCGAGCTCCAGACCGTATAGCCGCGCATCGTCGGTATTCATTATGCTGTAGCCCAGGGTAGGCTGGCCGTTCAGCAGCAGGTACTGGGCCGTGCGGATGGTCGGGTTCTGCAGCAACTTGGCGTAGGCACTTACGCTGATCAGGGCGTCGTTGCGGCCGTAGCGCTCGAAGGTCAGGTCGAAGTTCCGGCTGTAGGTGGGGTCCACGTCGGGATTACCGATGGAAAAGACGTCGAGGCGGGCCTGTCGCCGCTCCGCGAAGCCGACCGTAGGAATAACCGTGGAGTAGGGTACCCGGGCGATGGCCTCATAGTAGGCGAAGCGGAACTGCCGGTCCCGCCGCAGCCGGTAGGTGATGTTGAGACTGGGAAAGAGGTCATTGTAGGAGGTGGAATCAGCAGCGCCACTCCGCAGGAGTTCGTATTCGAGGTCCGTGTACTCATACCGCAAGCCGAGCGAGGTGCTCAGCCGGGAACTCCAGTTGTTCAGGTACATCAGGTAGGCCGCGGCGATCTTTTCCCCGGCGGTGTAGTTGGGCCCTTCGTCCAGGTTGGGGCGGTCGATGATCGGGTCTTCCCTGGCGAGGTCCACGAAGCCGCCCGGCTCGATGGGCTGGCCGTAATCGCCGGTTAGCTGGGCGTAAAATTCCCGGTAGGTGCGCTCCTTGATCCGGTAGCGGGCACCGGCGCGCAGGAAGCTGGTACGATTGTTATCCAGGTACTGGGTGAGGTTGACGCCACCGATGGCGATGTCCTCCGCGAGATCCAGTTGCTGCTGGTCGGTAGAGCGGCGCGGAAGGCCCTCATTGGGGTAGCGGGTATCGTCCGGGGTGAGGTTGAGATAGTCGGCCTCGGTAAGGGGTGCCGGGTTGCCGGAGATGATCTCGTTGAAGGCCCGCTGCCGGTCGCCCAACCGCTCACTGGTAGTGGCGAAGCTGAGGGCGTAGGTAAGCTGGGTCCGGTTGAAGTTATTCTCCACTTCCAGCGCGACCATGTTGAGCCGGCGCTCCTCGGTCCAGCGGCTGGAGATGCGCGTCTCCCGGGGATCGTTGAGGCCCCAGAAATTCACTTCCTGGGTCAGTATGTCCTCGTTCACCGCGCTGTAGTTGTAGCTCAGCCGCAACCGGTTGTAGATGCTGGGACGGAGTTCGACGGCACCCACCATTCCTTTCTTGGTGGTGACGCGGTCCATGTCGATGGGCCGCACCCGGCTGATGGAGTTGCCGGTCACGCCGTCCTCCCCGTAGTCGTAGCGCTGCATGCGGTTGCCGCGGGCGTGGCGGAAGTAGCTGCCGGCGAGGAGGCCGTACACCTGCTCGTCGCTTAGTTCGCTGTTGAATACGGCCGCCGCCTGCTGGATGCCGGAGCCCTGGGGGTTCCAGCGGTCGAAGCCGAAGTTGGTGCCCCCGCCGGCCTGCACCAGTACCTCGTACTTGCGGTCGGGCTGGCGAATACGAAAGTCGACCGTACCGCCGATGGCGTCAGCGTCCATATCCGCGCTGCGTGCCTTGATCACCCGTACTTGCTCGACCAGGTTACTCTGGATGATGTCGAGGCTGCCGGCGCGGTCCGCCTCGGGCTGCACGGCGGGCAACCGCTGTCCGTTCAGGGAGATCGCCGTGTACTGCTCGGGAAGGCCGCGCACCTGCACCAGCTCGCCCTCGCCGCGGTTGCGGGTGATGGTGACACCGGGCATCCGCTGCACGGTCTCGGCGAGGGTGATGTCGGGGTACTTATTGAATAGTTCGGCGTGGATAATGGTCTGCGGCGTGATGGCCGATTGCTGCAGCCGAAGGGCCTGGGCCTGTCCGGAGGCGCGGCGCCCGTACACGACCACCTCCCCCATTTCCACGAAAGATTCGCTCATCCGGATGTTGAGCTCGATCTCCCGGTCGCTGGGGGTGATGCGCAGGGTGGTATCGAAGTTCTCGTAGCCGATGTAGGAGGCCAGTACCCGGATGCGGCCGGGGGGAACTTCCAGATGAAAGGCGCCCTGCACGTTGGTCACGGCTCCGACCACGGAGCCCACTACCTGCACGGAGGCGCCGACGAGCGTATCCCCCTCGGCACCGGTAATGGTGCCGGAGATCTTCGCCTCCTGGCCGGCGAGGGAGAGAGAAAACAGCGAAGCCAATAAAAATTGGAACAGGGTAGAATGACGCATACCGACTAAAGCGACCCGGAGGATTCTTTTGTTTACGGCCTGATTTATAATTTGCCGTAGCTAATCCCCCGCTATGTCCGCCCGCCCTAAGATTGTTTTCCTTGATGCCACCTCGCTCGACGACCTTCCGGCCTTCGACCGATTCGGCGAGGCGGGAGACTTCACGGCCTACCCCAATTCCGGTCGCGGGGAAGTGACGGAGCGCGCCGCGGGCGCCCAAGTCGTCATCACCAACAAGGTGAAGATCACGGGAGAGATGATTGCCGCCCTGCCCGAACTGCGCCTCATCTGCGTAGCCGCCACCGGCGTGAATAACGTAGATACCGAGGCCGCAGAAAAGCGGAACATCCCGGTGCGCAACGTGGCCGGCTACAGTACCGACTCGGTGGCCCAGCTCACCCTTACGGCTTACTTCACGGTGTCCATGGACCTCCTGCACCTCAATAAACTGGTCTACGACGGCGACTACAGCAAGGCCAAGGCCTTCACCATGTGGCGCCACCCCTTTCACGAACTGGCCCGAAAGCGCTTCGGCATCATCGGCCTCGGCGCCATCGGCACGCGGGTGGCGGAACTGGCGGCCGCCTATGGCGCCGAGGTGGTCTACCACAGCATCAGCGGCAGCGATCACGACGTACCCTACGCCCGTCTCGATCTGCAGGAACTGCTGAAGACCTGCGACGTAGTCAGCCTCCACTGCGCCCTCTCCGACCAAACCCGCGATCTGCTGGGCGAAAAGGAGTTGCAACGGATGAAGGAGTCCGCCTACCTCATCAATATGGCCCGCGGCGGCATCGTCAACGAGGAGGCCCTAGCCCGGGCCATCGACGCCGGTACCATCGCGGGAGCGGCGGTCGACACCTTCTCCACCGAGCCCCTGCCCGCCGACCACCCCTACCTGGGGGTGAAGAAGCGGGAGCACCTGCTGCTTACACCCCACGTAGCCTGGGCCAGCGTCGAAGCCCGCACCCGCCTCATCGACGGTATCATCGAGAATATCCGGGAGGGATGGGGGGAATGATGTCGGATTGGCGGTTTCCGATTTTTGATTTGCGATTTGCCCTGTTGCTCCTCGCTTTGCTCGGTAGCGGTGCCGCTTACGGCCAGTCGGAGGTCACCGACCAGGTGATCGAAGACGTCATCGCCCAGGAGGCGGAGGACGGCGGGGAATTCTCCTACAACGCCGCCTTCGACCTGCTGGAAGCCTACGCACGGCGGCCGCTCGACCTGAACCGGGCCACCGCCGAGGAACTCTCCGAATTACTGCTCCTCGCTCCCCTGCAGGTCGACCGCCTGCTCCAGTACCGCGAGCGGATGCAGGGATTCATCAGCATCTACGAGCTCCAGGCCGTGCCGGGACTCGATCTGGAAACGATCCGGCGGCTCCTCCCCTACGTGACCGTCAACCGCGGACTCGACGACCTCAGCGTACCCTTCCGCCAACTGCTTACCGAGGGCACGCGCGAGCTCTACTTCCGCGCCGGGGCCCGCCTGGAGACCGCCCGCGGCTACCAGGATCCCGATCCCGCCTACGCGGGCAGTCCGCTGAAGCTCTACACCCGCTTCCGGCAGCGCTACGGCAACCAGTTCAGCGCCGGCGTCGTGGCCGAAAAGGACCCGGGCGAGGCCCTGCTGGGCAGGGGGGCGGGGGTGGATTATATCAGCGCCCACTTCTTCCTGCGCCACCTGAATCCCCGCGTGCGCGCGGTGGCGGTGGGCGACTTTTCCGTCAGCTTCGGACAGGGGCTGATCCTCTATACCGGCTTCGGCTTCGGCAAGAGTAGCCTCACCACCCGCGTGGCGCGCAATAGTCCCGTGCTGCAGCCCTACGCCAGCGTGAACGAGTTCAACTTCATGCGCGGCGCCGGCGTCACCCTGGCGTTGGGGAAGCGGGTGGAGCTGACCGTCTTCGGCAGCCGGCGGGGGCGGTCCGCCAACCTGGCGCGCGATTCCCTGGGCTACACCTCGCTGCCCCTCAGCGGCTACCACCGCACCGTCGGGGAGCGGGAAGACCGCAACGCCCTCACCCAGAGCAGCTACGGCGGGAGCCTGCGCTACCGGCCGAATTCCCGCCTGCACCTGGCCCTGAATTTCCTCGGCGAGCACCTCAGCGCGCCCCTGCTGCCCACGCCGCGGCCGTACAACCGCTTCTACTTCAGGGGCACCGACCTGCGGAACGTGAGCGTCGATTACCGCTACCGCCTGCGCAACTTCTCCTTCTTTGGCGAGGTCGCAGGTTCCGGGCCTTCGGGTCAAGCCATGGTCCACGGCCTCAACCTGGGCCTCGACCCCCGGGCCGACCTCGCGGTGGTCTACCGCAACTACGGACGCGACTACCAGGCCCTGAGCGCCCAGCCCTTCGGGGAGACTTCCGGCGGCCGCAACGAGGAAGGGGTCTACCTGGGCCTCGAGCTGCGCCCGTCGGTCCGCTGGCGCCTGAATGCCTACTACGACCTCTGGCGCCACGCTTGGCTCCGCTTCAACATCGACGCGCCCAGCAGCGGGCGCGAGTACCGGCTGCGGCTCAGCTACCTGATCAAGCGGACACTGGACAGCTACCTCGAACTGCGGGGCGAGACCAAGGGGCTCGGCGTGCGTGGTGACGAAGCGGCCAAGCTGGATCCCGTGATCGCCCGCCGCCGTTTCCAGGCGCGGCTGCACGCCGGCTATCGCTTCGCGGCGGCCTGGGAGTGGCGCAGCCGCCTCGACGCGGGTTTTACGGAGGATGCGCGTGAGGGACGGCAGACCGGCATCATGTTCTTCCAGGACCTGCACTACCGCCCCCTCAAGCCCCTCAGTTTTTCGGCACGGCTGGCCGCCTACGCCACTGACAGCTACGACGTGCGCTTCTACGAATACGAGAACGGGCTGACCTACAATGCCTACGTGCTCCCCTACTACGGAAAGGGCCTGCGCGGCTACCTGCTCCTGCGGTACAAGGGGATCCGCGGACTGACGCTGGAGGCCCGGGTGGCCCAGACCCGGAGTACGGACGGCAGCACCTTCGGCAGCGGACTGGAGGCGACCGACCGCAATCACCGCACGGACGTGAGCGGGCAGGCCATCTGGCGTTTTTAGCACCTCCCCCGGCACCTGCGGACCCGCCCAATGTCCTACCTTGGCCTTCATGTACGACCGCACCACCCTGGAGTCTTTTTACGAGAAGGAGGCCACCTACCCCGACAAGCCCTTCCTGCACCAGCCCTTTGGCGACCGCTGGGAGACCTACACCTGGGGTGAGGCCGGCCGTATGGCCCGTCAACTGGCCGCCTGCCTGATCGACGAGGGACTGCCCGCGGGGAGCCACATCGGGCTGGTGTCCAAGAACTGCCGCGAGTGGATCATCGCCGACCTGGCCATCATGATGGCCGGCCACGTGAGCGTGCCCTTCTTCGCTACCCTGACGGGCGAGCAAATCGGTGAGGTGCTGGAACTGGGGGACGTGAAGCTGCTCTTCGTCGGCAAGACCGAGGTGTGGGATTCAATGAAGACCGGTATTCCGGAGGAGCTGCCGATTATCCGTTTTCCCCACTACGCCGACAACTCCGCCGTGAACCGCGGAATGGCCTGGGAGGATATCCTCCAGCGCTACGAGCCGCTGGCCAATAATCCGGTGCCGCCGCGCGACGGGCTCTGGACGCTGATCTTCACCTCCGGCACCACCGGCACGCCGAAGGGGGTGATGCTGAGCATCGAGAACCAGATCGCCCTGATGCGGGAACTGTACGACCGCAATCCGCTCGAAAACGACTACACCGGCGACAACCGCTACTTCTCCTTCCTGCCCCTCAACCACGTGGCCGAGCGGGGCACGGTGGAAACGATGTGCCTGACCCACGGCGGGGAGATCTTCTTCACGGAGAGTATCGACCGCTTCGCGGCCAACCTGCAGCACGCGCGGCCCACCTTCTTCTTCGCCGTGCCGCGTATCTGGACCAAGCTGCAGCAGGGCGTGCTCAAGAAACTCCCGCAGGAGAAGATGGACCGGCTGCTGGGCATTCCGGTGGTTGGCTGGTTCGTCAAGCGGAAGATCCGGCGCGGCCTGGGCCTCGACCAGTCGCGCTGCAACGTGAGCGGCGCGGCCCCGATCGCCCAGGAGACCAAGGACTGGTTCGCCCGCATCGGACTACCCATTGCCGAGGCATACGCCATGACGGAGAACGGCGCGGTGGGCCACATGATCTTCCCGGGGCAGGACCGTCCCGGCTCGGTGGGCCAGACCCTGCCAGGTACCGAGTGCCGCATCGATCCGGTGAACGGGGAGGTCCTCACCCGCTCGCCCAATACCATGGTCGGCTACTACAAAGAGCCCGAAAAGACCGCCGAAACCATCGACGCCGATGGCTGGCTGCACACCGGCGACCAGGGCCGTATGGACGAGGACGGCTTCCTGTACCTTATCGGCCGCGTCAAGGACACCTTCAAAACGGCCAAGGCCAAATTCATCGTTCCGAACGAGATCGAGGAGAAGTTCGCCGGCAATTCCGACATCGACCAGCTGTGCGTTCTCGGCCTCGGTATGCCGCAGCCCATGCTGGTAGTGTCCCTGTCGGAGACGGGCATCGAACGCGACCGTGCTGCGGTACAGTCGCGCCTGGCCGAGCAACTGAAAGCGGTCAACGCCAAGCTACCGGGCTACAAAAAAGTGGCGACGATCGTGGTGGCGAAAGAGCCCTTCAGCATCGAAAACGACCGCCTCACCCCCACCCTCAAGGTCAAGCGCCCGCAGGTCCACGCCCATTACCGGGACCGGATGGAAGAGTGGATACTGGGCTCGGAGCGGGTGGTATTTGAGGCTTAAGCGATCAGGCTTCGGACGCTTTCAAAGCGTTCGAAGCCTGTAAAATCACCTCCCGCCCCAGCTGGTACATATGCACCTCATCCGGTCCGTCGGCCAGGCGGATACTGCGGGCATAGGCATAAAATTCGGCCAGGGGCAGGTCACCGGACACGCCCAGACCGCCGTGCAGCTGGATGGCGCGGTCGATGACGGTGCAGGCCATCCGCGGGCACACGATCTTGATCATGGCCACCAGGTCCTTGGCGCCCTTTACGCCGAGCCGGTCGATGTGGTCGGCGGCGGAGAGGGTCAGCAGCCGAGCCTGCTCGATCTCGCAGCGGCTCAGGGCGATCTCCTGCCGCACGCTGCTGAATTTGCTGAGCTCCCGGCCGAAGACGGTACGCTCCCCTACCCGGCGCGCCATCAGCTCCAGGGAACGCTGGGCGGTGCCGATCAGGCGCATGCAGTGGTGTACGCGGCCGGGCCCCAATCTCCCCTGGGCGATCTCGAAGCCGCGCCCTTCACCCAGCAGCAGGTTGGTGGCGGGGACCCGCACGTCGGTGAGCCGGATCTCGGCGTGGCCGTGGGGACTGTCGTAGGTCCCGAAGGCCGTCAGGGGCCGGACCACCTCCACACCCGGGGCGTCGGCCGGCACCAGGATCATGCTCTGCTGCCGGTGGCGGGGGGCATCGGGGTCGGTTTTGCCCATCACTACGTAGAGGCGGCAGTCGGGGTGCATGGCACCGGTGCTCCACCACTTGTGGCCGTTGATGACGTATTCGTCGCCGTCGCGTTCGATGCGGGTCTCGATGTTGGTGGCATCGGAGCTGGCTACGGCGGGCTCCGTCATGAGGAAGGCCGAGCGGATCTGTCCGTCGAGCAGCGGAAAGAGCCACTCCTGCTGCTGGGGGGGCGTCCCGTACTTGGCCAGCACTTCCATATTGCCGGTATCCGGGGCGCTGCAATTAAAGATTTCGCTGGCCCAGAGGACGCGGCCCATGATCTCGGCCAGGGGGGCGTATTCGAGGTTGGTGAGGCCGGGACTGAGGTCTCCGTAGTCTTCCGGTAAAAACAAGTTCCAGAGGCCGGCGGCGCGGGCTTTGTCCTTCAGTCCTACCATCGCGGGGTACACTTGCCACGGGTGCTCGGCGGTGTAGCGGCGGTACTCGTCCTCCAGCGGGTACACGTGCTCGACCAGGAAGGCCTCAAGGTGGCGGATGTTTTCGCGGGTGGCGGGGCTGTATTCGAAGTGCATGATGGGAAGATAAGCTACTGGAAGAGCAGCTCAAGGAGGGGATCGGGAGCTACACCCGGGCGCTCACCTGTGGGATAGCTTTCCAAATACTGAATAATCAGTCGCTGCCTCCATCCATCCAGTTACCCTGCCCGCTAACACAACTTCCCCCTTTGGCCTGTGAAGCGGCACGAGCTTCGTCCCATTCCTACATCACCAAACACCAATACGATGAACAACCAACTATTACAGGAGTACGGCCTGACCGCGCCGGAGTACTACGAAGCACTCCGACAGGTGGTAGATGAGCGCTACCAGGATGCTCCCTACCGGGAACTTGACGCGACCGTAGGTCCGGCCATCGAACGAATGGCCCCCGAGGAAAAGGACGAGTTTTTTGGCGCGCTAGCCGCGATAGCTGCCCCCTTTATCGGGAAAGCCATTGGTGCCGGCGCCAAGCAGATTGCCGGAATGGCGGCCCAAAAACTGAGCTACCAAGTCCGCAAGGTCGCAGATCCGCGCTCCCGCATTAGTCACCTGCTGAAACTTATTAACGACCCCCGGCTAAAGCGCCTGCTGGCCGGCCAGTTATTGAACCGGGTGAGCCCTAAAGGCCCCGTGGGTCGCCAACGGATCCGGCACTTGCGGCAGCGGGGCGGGAAGCAGGAGGTCCTTGAGGTCAACCTCGCAGAATACGTCAGCTTATTCAACCAATTAACGGGTCAGGCGCCCTCCCCTTCACGACCGGGAGACCAGCACGCGAACAGTGTAAGCAGTGAAAGCGCAGAAAATTCCCGCCCCTCCCTGGAAACGAGCCTGCAAAAGCTTTATGGCCCCGAACTCGTGGCCCAGGAAACCGACCAAAACTCCGCCGGCTACAACTCAAGTAATGAGTTCGGTTCCGGCATACTCGACGAGGCTTCCCTCTGGGGAGATGAATTTGCCTACGACGAATCCACTTATTTCTAAACCTCTTTGAAACCCACACCTCCCATGCCTACTCCCAATTTCCAGAACGGTAACGTTTATGAGGGCATCGAAGCCGATCCATATGATGCGTATGAATCCTGGCAAGATGAAGCCTCCGATTTTTCAGCCGAGTTCTCCGAGGCCGATCAGGCCGAAAGCGGCCGGGGCAAGCCTTCCCTCACGGCTACCATCCGGCGCATGCAGCGGCAAATCTATTCCCTGCGCAAGCAGCTCGGCCAAATCGGTCAGAAGGCCGGAACCCCCGCAAATCTTCATCGGCGACTCCAGCAACTGGAAAGCACTACGGCCAGCATCCAGCAGTCGCAACTGATGGCCATGTTACTCGATCAGCCGCAACTCGAAAGCATCCGCTACGCCGGCACCACCGAGGATGTCGCTATAGAACACAGCAGTTTTGACAAACAATCGCTGCTGGTGACGCAACTGCTGACCCAAAATGGATTCGGCACTACCCAGGCTGCGGGCGGGAACTCCCTCCAGAACTTACTCCCGCTCCTTCTTCTAAGACGGGATAAGGGGGAACAATCCGACCCACTGTCTACCATCCTCCTACTCTCCCTTTGCAATAAATAGCGCAGCCATGTACGATACGAAATCCGGATCACCGGTCTCGCAGACGGGTGCTTCTACGCTACACACTTTACTGCTGCTTCACCTGATGAACGGGCGCAAGGCAGACGGTTCCCTGGATCAACTTTTTCCCCTCTTGCTTATGGCGGGCAACGCCACCGGCAATTCGGCCCTACTGATGTACCTGCTGCTGCGCAAGCAGCCACCGGAGAAAATTCCGCCAGGTCCATCCAATTCAGTTGCCCCGGAAGCGCGGAGTAAGGCCACCAACACATCCGTCAACTACACACCAGCCAAGGCGGTGGCCGAGTAACATCACCTATTATTTGAATGCCATAATCTCAATCAACTATGGAAAGCACAACACTCCATGCCATCAATGGCCACACCGTGGTCGGCAGTGAAGGTTCGGGTAACGGACAATTCGCAGAATCCTACCCCGGCGACGGCACAGATAAACCAAAAGAGGAAGCAACCGACACCCTGGAAGCCCTCGGCTTGGATCAATTGCGGGAATCTCATACCGGAGACAACCTAAATACCTCTACCCCAGCGGACTCCGAATCGTATGCGACGCTCGAGGAATTCGACCGGCAGCAAAATGGAAACGAATCGTACGCCCGTTCCGACGGATGGTACGAGTCGGACGATGAAGGAGGAGAGGATAACCAAGACGGCGGGGGCAAAAATGGGTCGATGCGTAAAGCCCAAGATACCGACGCAGGCACCGCCGTGGCGGTGGAGGCCTACGCCGCCAGCTACCCCGGTTTGTCTTCAGTCGCCGAGGTGGTAATCGGACGCGACGACCGCAGGCAGGTGAAGGAGACCCGTCCCTTTCCGTACGGTGCGATCGTACAACTCAGTATCGAAGCCAAAACCGGACAAAGGTTCGTGGGTACTGGCTGGTTGATCAGTCCGCGAACCGTGATTACCGCCGGACACTGTGTCTATCTTCACGGAGCCGGGGGCTGGCCGAAAAGTATTACGGTTACCCCGGGGATGAACAAACAGGACAAGCCGTTAGGCAGCTGCTCGGCGACCACCTTCCGGTCCGTCCAGGGTTGGGTCAGCAGTAAGGAAAGTGACTACGATTACGGCGCCATCATACTACCGCAACAATACCCCTTCGGCGCCAAAACCGGCACCTTCAAGTTTGCCTCCTTTACGGATCAGACCCTGCTGAGCAAATACGTGAATATCTGCGGATACCCAGGAGATAAGGGGGGCAAGACGCAGTGGTACCACGCCCAGAAAATCAGTCGCCTGACGAGTAAACGCGTCTCCTACCTCATCGATACGGCGGGTGGCCAAAGCGGTTCTCCAGTGTTCTATCGTAGGGACAAGATTCGCGTTGCCATCGCTATTCACACCAGCGGCAGCATGGCCGGTAACTCGGGCACCCGCATCAATACATCGGTCAAGACGAATCTCGACCGGTGGTCCAAAGAAGGCCAATAATGCAGACCATTACAGGCCGCGTGACCGACCGGCAGGGCCAGCCGGTATCCGACGCTATCCTATCTATCGTACGCGCTACGGCGCCCGTTCAGGACATCGCCATGATGACCGACGGGCGCGGGCGCTTTTCCCTCATCGATCTGCCCGAGGGTAAGTTCCGCCTGCAAATCGTGTCCGATGACGGCTCGGAACGGGCTACCGTCGATTTTTCCGTGCCCCACCAGAAAGGGTTTTTAGATGTGCAATTGAGTTAAAAAGGAGTTCGGGGGCAAAGGCTACGGTGAATGCCCGGACAGCAGGTGGTGCGAGAAATTCTATTGATTTACTCCACCTTTAAACTGAACCGATGGGCATCACTGCCCCCCCCCCCGAACTATCACCAGCAAGACCGATCGTTCATTGCGGCGAAAAACGCCAAACGGTGGCTTCTGGAAAGGTACACCCGCCCACCGCCGACTAGGATGATGGTCCCTCCATGCTCCCTAAGGTAAGCTTGGACTTGCGACAGGTTGATTAGGTACGATTGGTGAACCCGCAAGAATCCACAGCTGCTGAGCCGAGTGTCGAATTCACCTAATGGCCGGCAGACCACGCGGGAATCGCCGGTGGTAACGTGAACGGTAGAGTAATTACCGTCCGCCTCAAGAAAAGTTATATCGGATATTTTGACATACCAGATTCCCTGATGGTCGGACAGCTGGAGTATGACCCGCTCCGCTGTTCCCCCTGGGTTCTCAACGTCGGAAATCCTAATCTGCAGAGGATTTTTCTCAGCAGGATAGTCGGTTAGGGAGTCGGGCTGGACCATCTTCGGGGAATTGTAGCAGATGTCCGCGTATGCTAATCGATAGCGAGTTGAACTAGGTTTTAGGTGCGCGGTGATCTGGATTAATGTAAGGGCAAATCACCCATTTATGCGAATCCAACAGCCCCATGTTACAATATATTTACAAATATTTTACCACCTAATATCCCCTCCTGGCAAGCTTGCCAATTATTCGTCCTGGAATCGGGTGATTCGGTTTCGTCACCCCGTTTCGGTACAACCGCTGCCGAAGGTAGCCTCGTACCACTGAGAAATTCGGTATATTTATAGGTCGATGC
>JBGTHX010000337.1:0-10612 GCA_041746055.1 Lewinella sp.
CTCCGTTCCAGTCGGGATCGATGGCCGCCACGAGTTCGTAGATATTGTCGCCGGTAAAGTGGTAATTGGTCACCGCCGAATGCACCTCCTGGAGGAACTTCAGCGCCCGCTCGCCCTGGTCGGGCTTATCAGCGGAGATGGATACGAATTCGAAATCGCGGGCCCCATACATCCGCTGCAGTACCAGGAATTGGGGGTACTCCATTACGCAGGGACCACACCAGGTGGCCCACACGTTGATGAGGCGCAGTTTGCCGCTGTCGTTATTCGCGACCAGCTCCTTCACTTTTTGCGGGTCCGCGGGTGCCAGGGTGACCGGTTTCGCCCGCCACTTCTCTTCCGATTGCTCGTTGTATTCGGTTTTCCAGGCCCATTTGGTGGAACAGCCGAAGGTGGGCGTGGTGGGCTCGGCGATCTCCTCTCCCGCCAGCAGGGCATCGGTAGCGGCACGCAGGTCCTCGGCGTTCGCGGTGCCGGGGCGCTCGCTCTGGTCGATCCGGCCGGTGTAACGCAGGATCCGGTCTTTGTCCAAAATAAAGACGTGCGGAGTAGCTACCGGTCCGTACTGTAGCGACACGTGGTGGTCGTCGCCGTCGTAGAGATAGGGGAAATTGTATCCGGCGTACTCGGCGCGGATGGGCATCTGGTCGTAGTCGTCGTTCAGGTCGGTGTAGCCGAGTTCCTCATAGAGCAGACCGAGCGGACTATTGGGACTGATCGCCACCAGCTGGACTCCACGTGTGGCGTAGTCGCGCTGAAAATCGATCAGCCGCTGCTCGTAGGCCTGGGCGGTGGGACAGTGGTTGGACGTAAACACGAGGACCAGCACATCGGCGTCGTACTCCCCAAGGGAGTGCACGGCACCGTCCGCTCCGGACAGCGTGAAGTCGGGTGCCGCGGAACCGACCGCCAGCGTGGTCACGTCCTGCTTCGGTACCGCCTGGGGATCGGACTCGAAGGAGGGAGCGGTAGTGGTTTCCTGGTTGACGGTTTTGGTGGAATCGTCTCCTGGTGCGGCCGTGTCGCTACCGCAGGCGGTGAGCAGTCCGAACGCAAGGAAGAGTAAACAGTGCAGCAGTTTCATGATCGAAGGTTAGGGCTAGCAAATTACAAAAGGAAGGCTTATCCACGCATTTTCGCCGGGAACCTAGCACATCCTATGTGCGGGACATCCTATGTGATCAGACTTGCGGACATCATCACCCGAGCCCCGGCATCCTCTATCTCCTCTACTGCCCGGTCGCCGTCGCCAGGGGCCAGGTCAACGGGGTACGTCCCGTCGGCGATCAGGGTAATGCGGAATCCCTCCTGCAGACCGTCCAGCACGGTGTACTTCACGCAGTAATCCTGGGCCAGACCCATTACGTGGACATCGGTGATGCCACGCTCGCGGAGCCAGTCGGCCAGACCGGTGGATTTGCGGTGGCCGTTGTCGTAGAAGCCGGAGTAGCTGTCGATCGCCGGGTCGGTGCCCTTCTGAAATACCCGGTCGATCCCGTCCGTAGCCAGGCCGGCCGCGAACTCCGCTCCCCAGGTATTTTGCACGCAGTGCATCGGCCAGAGTACCTGCTGCAGCCCGTTCAGATCGATCACCTGCCCGGGTTTCCGCCACATATGGTTGGCGGCGAAAGAACCGTGGTCGGCGGGGTGCCAGTCTTGGGTAGCTACGACGGTATGGTAGCGCGGCATCAGCCGGTTGGCAAGGGGGACCACGCGGTCGCCCTCCGCTACGGGCAGCATGCCGGTGGGCATAAAATCGACCTGCAGGTCGACGAGGAGCAAGGCGGTATTTTCCGGAAACATACGGTTCGGCTATTGCGCAAAGGTAAGGCCGCACCCGCCGTAGGGTAACCATCCGCCCCCGCGTCACGTTATTTGCACGGCACCCGCGTCCCCGCCCAAACCTCCCGCCATGAAATTTACCGACTATCCCCTTTCGCCCGAACTGAAGCGCAGCATCGGCAAGCAGGGCTGGAAGCGCCCCACCGATATTCAGTACCGCGCGATCCGGCCTATCCTGGAGGGGGAAGACGTGCTGGCGATCGCCCAGACCGGCACCGGCAAAACGGCCGCTTTCGCGATCCCCATCCTGCAAAAGCTGCACGAACGCAAGCAGACCCAGTGGCGCGAGACCGGCATGGGCTGCCTCGTGATGGTGCCCACCCGTGAACTTGCGCTCCAACTCACCGAGGTATTCACCGCCCTGGCTAAGGGGACGGGCGTAAAGGTGCTCGGCCTAACCGGCGGCGTGGAGATCGAGCCCCAGATCGCGAACCTTACGAAGGAACTCGACCTGCTGATCACCACCCCGGGGCGGATGTACGACCTGCTGGGCCGGCAGTTGCTGCGGCTGGAACGGGTGGATATCCTGGTGCTGGACGAGGCCGACCTGATGCTCGACCTCGGATTTATCGACGACATCCGCGGGGTCATCGGCCACCTGCAGAAAAAGCACCAGACGCTGTTCTTCAGCGCCACCATCAACGAGCGCATCAAGAAGCTGGCCTACTCGCTCGTGCGCAACCCCATCCGGATACAGATCTCGCCCAAGGACCCCGTGAGCAAGAACGTGGACCACTCCGTGGTCTTTATCGACATGGACGACAAGCGCTTCTTCCTGGAGCGCTTCGTCAAGGAAAATCCCGAGGCCAAGCTGCTCGTCTTCGCCCGCACCCGCGTACGTTGCGAACGCATCGCCAAGGCCATGGCCCGGGTAGAAATTCCTACCATCACCCTGCACGGCGATAGGCCACAGGCCGAGCGGGAAGCGGCCCTCGAAAACTTCCGCCAGGGCACCGAGCGGGTAATGGTCGCCACCGACGTGAGCGCCCGCGGCATCGACATCCCGGACGTCACCCACGTGATCAACTACGACCTGCCCGAGCAGGCCGATAATTACGTCCACCGCGTAGGCCGCACCGGCCGCGGCCGCAATCGCGGGGTGGCCTACTCCTTCTGCGCTCCCGAAGAACACGAGCTCCTGCGCGCCGTGGAAGCCTACACCGGTAGCGATATCAAGGTGGTCGACCTAGACCGCAGTCAGTACCGCGAGACCCTGACGCTCAGCAAGGAGGACCGTATGGGACTCGCCGAACTGATGCAGGCCGCCGAGGAGATCACCTCCCGGAAGCGCAAGAAAAAGTAGCCGGATCGTAGGGATTTTTGAGTATTTGTAAAAAATCTTTACAAAGTCCGGAAAGCTTAATGCCGACTTCCGCTCCGAACTCCTAATGAGACTCCGCCGGCCTTCGCCGTACAGTATAATATTTGGTTTAATGGAGCCATGGGGTGATGTGGCCAAATCAAGTTCGGCCTGCATCTTGTGCGGTACGTAAAAACCCCCGACCTTTGCGGCCGAATTCAAATACCCCCTGAAAAACCTGAATTATGCAGGCTCTACAAAACCCCAAAGCAACCCGCAGTACGCTGCAAAACCGCCGTCTGAACCAGGCCATCCGCGCCCACCAACTCCACGAAACGGAAGGGCTCAAGATCGTCGCCCGCCGCTCCGTGCTGCCCCGCGCCCACCGCGCAGACGTGGCCCTGGCCGTAACCGGCGGACTCCTCATCACCCTCTTCACCATCCTGACGCTGGCGCTCTAACACGCCCCGCCGAAGCTCACCAGCGCTGGTGAACTTCGGGCTTTACGAATTCCTCGTAGATACGGTTCATTTGTGTGAGCTGCTCCTCCGTGAGGGGTTCCCGGTCTTCCACCGAGAGGTTAGAGCGCAGATGCTCGGGCTTTGATGCCCCGGGTATGATGCAGCTCACCTCCGGGAAGCTCAGGATCCACTGCAATGCCACCGGAGCCAGGTTACTTTCCCCGGGGAAGACGGTCTTCAGTAGGTTGACCGCGCGCAGTCCCTGCTCGTAGTCAACCCCACTGAAGGTCTCTCCCCGATCGAAGGCCTCACCGTTGCGGTTGAAGTGGCGGTGGTCCTCCTCGCCGAAGGTGGTCTCGCTGCTGAATTTTCCGGTGAGCAGTCCGCTCGCCAGGGGCACCCGGGCGATCACGCCAATGTCGTGCTTGCGCGCCAGGTCGAAAAAGAGCTCCGAAGGCCGCTGCCGAAAGAGATTAAAGATGATCTGGACCGTCGCCACGTTGGGGTACTCCATCGCCTTGATGGCCTCTTCTACCTTCTCCACGCTCACGCCGAGGTGCTGGATCTTCCCTTCCTGCTTCAGCCGCTCAAACATCCCGAAGATCTCCGGGCGGTAGTACACCTCGGTGGGCGGACAGTGCAGCTGCACCAGGTCGATCCGCTCGATCTTCATCCGCTGCAGGCTGTCCTCCACGTACTTGCGCAGGGCATTGACCGAGTAATTCTCGTTCGTATGGGGATTGATCTGCCGGCCGCACTTGGTAGCCACGTAGATGTACTCCGAGCGCTCGCGCACCACCTTGCCGACCGCCCTCTCGCTGAGGCCATCGCTGTACACGTCGGCCGTGTCGATGAAATTCACGCCACCGTCGATGGCTTCGTTGATGATCCGTTCGGCGCGGGCGTCGTCGAAGGGGTCACCCCACTTACCGCCTACCTGCCAGGTGCCGAGGCTTATCTCACTTACTTCAAAATTGGTCTTGCCGAGTTTTCGGTATTGCATGTCCTTGCTTTTCCCCTACCAACGGGGCCGGCGGGGCGCAGGTGCAGTGGAACCCCAAAAAAGCCGGGGGTGCGATCAGGCGAAGTCCAGTTCCAGCCGTCCCTTGTCCCGTCCTTCGAGCACCGATTCCCCTCCCCGGAGGAAGGCATCGACCGAGCGGGCGCACTCGCGTCCTTCGGCGATCGCCCAGACCACCAGACTCTGGCCGCGGCGCATATCCCCGGCGGCGTAGACTTTCGGCACCGAGGTCTGGTAGTTGTGTTCCGGACTGGCCGCCACGTTCTTGCGGGAGTCGAGTCCTACACCCAGCTTGTCGAGCAGTCCCTCGTGCTGGGGGTGCATGAAGCCGGCGGCGATCAACAGCAGCTGGCAGGGCAACTCGCGCTCCGTGCCGGGGATCTTGACGAAGGTGTTGCGACCGGTCTGGTCCTTGGCCCAGCGGATATTCACGGTCTTCACGCCCTTTAGCTTGCCCTCTTCGTCCTTCGTGAATTCTTCGGTGAGCACGGCCCACTCCCGTTCGCAGCCTTCCTCGTGACTGGTGGAGGTACGCAGGATCATCGGCCAGTTGGGCCAGTTGTGCTCACCCCGTTCGGTGGGGGGCATGGGCATGATCTCGATCTGGGTTACCGAGCGGGCGCCGTGGCGGTTGCTGGTGCCTACGCAGTCGGCGCCGGTGTCACCGCCGCCGATCACGACTACGTCCTTATCCCTGGCGTGCACCTCGAACTCATCGCTCAGGTCGTCCCCGGCGACGCGCTTGTTGTTCTGTTCCAGGAATTCCATGGCGTAGTGTACGCCCTGGGCCTCCCGTCCCTTGCTGGGAATGTCACGGGGGATCGTGGACCCTCCGGCGAGTACGATGGCGTCGTTATCCCGGAGCAGCTGCTTCGGGTCGATGTTGCCCCCCACGTCGGCGTTGGTGCGGAACTTGACGCCCTCGGCCTCCATCAGCTCGATGCGGCGGTCGATGACCCACTTCTCGAGCTTGAAGTCGGGGATACCGTAGCGGAGTAGTCCGCCGACGCGCGAATTGCGCTCGTAGACCGTCACGGTATGACCTGCCTTGTTCAGCTGGGCCGCCGCGGCGAGTCCCGAGGGGCCGGAGCCGACCACCGCTACCGACTTACCGGTGCGGCTGCTGGGCGGATTGGGCCGGGCGTAACCCCGCTGGAAGGCCTCCTCGGCGATCGATTTTTCGATGTGCTCGATCGCGACCGGCGGCTGGTTAATACCCAGCACGCAGGCTGATTCGCACGGCGCCGGGCAGATCCGTCCCGTGAACTCCGGAACGTTATTCGTGGAGCTGAGGATCTCGAAGGCTTCCCGCCAATCTTCTTCGTACACCGCGTCATTAAACTCCGGGATAATATTCCCGAGCGGACACCCGCTGTGGCAGAAGGGCACGCCGCAGTCCATGCAGCGGCTCGCCTGGGTCACGGTCTTTTTTTCGTCCATCGGGACGTAGAGTTCCTGCCAGTCGTTCTTGCGGAGTTCTACCGGGCGTTTCTCGGGTAGTTCTCTGGTGTGTTTTAGGAATCCTGTGGGATCTGCCATGGTGTAATAGTTATTTGCCCACGGAGGGCGCATGGAGGGGCGGCACAGAGGACACGGAGGTCTACTACAGGGCTACCCGCTTAATACCAAATTTGAGTTTTGTTTCCATAAAGTTGAGAATCAAGCCATACTTGACCCCCGAAAATTTGAGATAGCTCAGCGTTTGTGCTACATGGTTTGGCGCAATCTTTTCGGCCACTTTTAATTCCAATACCAGGCGGTTCTCTACCAGGATGTCGATGCGAAAGCCTTGTCCCATGTCTATCCCCAGGTATTTCACTTGTATAGGCTTCTCAACCTCAATGTTGAATCCGGTTTGCCGCAACTCATATGCCAGGCTGTTGCGGTATACACTCTCCAACAAACCCGGTCCCAGGGCTGTATGGACCCGGAAGGCACACCCGAGGACCTCGCTGGATAACTCCTCATCGGTTAGCGTGCAGAGCGGTGTTTCAGTCACCTTGGGTGATGCCCCCGACTCTCCATTACCTCCGTGTAGCTTCTCCGTGCGCTTCTCTGTGGGCTTCATCCTACACCAGTTCAGCCACCTTAACCTGCACATCAGGCTGCTCCCCCTTCCGGGCCAGGGCGGCCTTATAGTCGCGGGGCATCACCTTGATGAAACGGCCGCCCTCCTCCTCCCAGCGGTTGAGCATATCCAGCGCCCGCTTCGAGCTCGTGTACGTGAAGTGGTTGCGCACCATCTGCTTGAGCAACTGCCGGTCGAAGTCCTCGAGGTCTTCGAGGTCGACCATTTCGGTATTGACCCGGTCCTTGAAATCCTTGCCCGGATCGTAGACGTAGGCCATACCCCCCGACATACCGGCACCGAAGTTCTTGCCGGTCTTGCCGAGGACCACCACTACCCCGCCGGTCATGTACTCGCAGCCGTGGTCGCCGAGGCCCTCCACAACCGCCTTTACGCCGGAGTTGCGGACGCAGAAGCGCTCACCCGCCATGCCCTTGATGTACGACTCACCGGAGGTGGCCCCGTAGAAGGCTACGTTTCCGATGATGATGTTCTCGTGGGGGTCAAAGGTGGAGATGCGGTCGGGTACTACGATCAGGCGGGCTCCGGAGAGACCCTTGCCAAAGTAGTCGTTCGCCTCGCCCTCGAGCAGGAACTCGATTCCCTTCGCGGCGAAGGCTCCGAAGCTTTGTCCGGCCGAGCCGCGGAAACGGAACTTGATGGCACCGTCGGGCAGGCCCTCGCCGTGGAAGCGGCGGCTGATCTCGTTGGAGAGCATGGTGCCCACGCTGCGGTCGGTATTCTTGATATCGAAGGAGCCGGTCACCGGTTCCATCTCCTCCAGCGCGATCTGTGCGGAGGTGATCAGGCGGCGATCCAGGACGTCGGCGATCCCGTGGTCCTGCTCAACGCGCTTGTAGAGGCCCACGGAGTCGTCGGCCACTTCCTTGTAGAGGATGGGGCTGAGATCCAGACTGCGGTACTTCCAGTGCTCGATCTCGCTGTTCATTTTAAGGTGCTCCACGCGACCCACCATCTCGTTGACGGTGCGGAAGCCGAGTTCCGCCATGATGGAGCGCATATCCTCCGCCAGGAAGCGGAAGAAGTTGATCACGTGCTCGGGATCACCCGTGAAACGCTTCCGCAGTTCAGGATTCTGGGTGGCGATGCCGACCGGGCAGGTGTTGACGTGGCACTTGCGCATCATGATGCAGCCCTCCACCACCAGGGCGGCGGTGGCTACTCCGTACTCTTCGGCGCCGAGCAGGGTGGCGACCACGAGGTCACGCCCGGTGCGGATCTGGCCGTCCGTCTGCAAGGTCACGCGGTCGCGCAGCTTGTTCCTTACGAGGGTCTGGTGGCTTTCGGCCAGGCCGAGTTCCCACGGCAGCCCGGCGTGGCGGATGGAGCTGAGCGGACTGGCCCCCGTGCCGCCGTCGTGGCCGGAGATTAAAATCGCGTCGGCGTGGGCCTTGGCCACACCGGAGGCGATGATGCCCACCCCGGCTTTCGAGACCAGTTTCACGTTGATGCGGGCGCGGCGGTTAGCGTTCTTCAGGTCGAAGATGAGCTGGGCCAGGTCCTCGATACTGTAGATGTCGTGGTGCGGCGGCGGGGAGATGAGCCCGACGCCGGGGGTGGACTTCCGCACGCGGCCGATCCATTCGTCGACCTTGTGGCCGGGCAGCTGACCGCCTTCTCCGGGCTTGGCACCCTGGGCCATCTTGATCTGGAGTTCATCGGCGTTGGTGAGATAGTGGCTGGTCACCCCGAAGCGTCCCGAAGCGACTTGCTTGATCGCCGAACGCATGTTGCGGCCCTTGTCGTCGAGCTCGAAGCGGATTTCGTCCTCCCCACCCTCTCCGGAATTGGAGCGGGCACCGATCTTGTTCATGGCAATTGCCAGCGTGGTGTGCGCCTCCCAGCTGATGGAGCCGAAGGACATGGCCCCGGTAGCGAAGCGTTTCATGATGGTCTCGGCCGGTTCCACCTCCTCTACGGGGATGGGATCGCCCTTGCGGAAGGTGAGAAGTCCACGCAGAGTGAGTGCCTTTTCTGTCTGGTCGTTGATGGCGTCCCGGTACTTGTCGAATGCCTCCTGGTCGTTCTTGCGGGCGGCGATCTGCAGGTAGTGGATGCTCTTGGGGTTGAAGGTGTGGGCCTCGCCGCGCCGCTTCCACTGGTATACGCCGCCGACCTCGAGTTTAGGATTGGCGATGTATTCCTTCGGATAGGCCAGTTCGTGCCGCACGAGCACCTCGTTGGCCAGGCCGTCGTAGCCAATGCCTTCGATCCGGCTGATGGAGCCCCGGAAGCATTCATCGACCACCTTGCGGTTAAGTCCCAGGATTTCAAAGATCTGCGCGCCCTGGTAGGACTGCAGGGTGGAGATGCCGATCTTGGACATAATCTTTAGCAGACCCTTACCGATGGCCTTGCGGTAGATCTTGATGACGTCCTTGAGCTCGTAGCCTTCGTCCTCGAATACGTTACGGGCGTGCAGGTCCGCCAGGGCGGCGTAGGCCATGTAGGGATTCACCGCGCTGGCGCCGTACCCGATCAGGGTAGCAACGTGGTGCGTCTCGCGGATATCTCCGGCCTCCACTACAATACTGGTCTTGGCGCGCAGACCGAGTTCCACAAGGTGGTGGTGTACAGCCCCGAGGGCCAGCAGGCTGGGTACCGGAGCCGTGCGGCTGTCGGCTTCCCGGTCGCTGAGGATCAGAATGTTGTAGCCGCTGCGGACCATCGATTCGGCCTGCGCCCTAATATGCTCCACGGCGGCCTGCAGACGACCGCCCTGTCCGTCGGCCGGGAATACGGCGCTGATCAGGCCGGCGCGGAAGTTCTTGTGGTGCAGTTCACGCAGTTTGGCGACCTCGTCGTTGCTCAGGATGGGGGTATCCAGGTGGATGTAGGTAGCGTTGGCCGCGGAGGGCTCGATAACGTTCTCCGAACTGCCGAGCATCGCGTAGAGTGACATGACGCTCCGTTCCCGGATCGGATCGATCGGCGGGTTGGTCACCTGGGCGAAGAGCTGCTTGAAGTAGTTCCCGATGTGTTGGCTCTGCAGGGAGAGTACGGCCAGCGGGGTATCGCTGCCCATGGATCCGATCGGGTCCATGCCCTCTTTGATCATCGGCTCCAGCAGCACGCTCAGGTCTTCCTTGGTATAGCCGAAGAGCTGCAGGCGGCGGAAGAGCGTCTTCTGGTCCATGGTGATCTCCGCCTTCCGGGAAAGGGGCAGGTGGCCGAGGTTCTGCTTGTGCTCGTCCAGCCAGTCGCGGTAGGGCAGGCGCTGGCAAATGATCTCCTTGAGTTCCTCGTCACCGATCACGCGGTGCTCCTGGAGGTCGGCCACCAGGATGCGCCCGGGCTGCAGGCGCCCCTTCTTGACGACCTTCTTCTGGTCGACCTTGAGCGCGCCGGCCTCGGAGGCGACGATGAGCGTATTATCGTCCAAGAGGCAGTAGCGGCTGGGCCGTAGGCCGTTGCGGTCGAGGGTGGCACCCACCAGAATACCGTCGGTGAAGCAGATGGAAGCCGGGCCGTCCCAGGGCTCCATCAGGGCCTTGCTGTATTCGTAGAAGGCCTTCTTGTAGTCCGGCATGGCCTCGTCGTGTTGCCAGGCCTCGGGGATCATCATCATGAGGGCGTGCGGGATGCTCATGCCGTTCATCGTGAGGAATTCGAGGACGTTGTCGAAGTTGGCCGAGTCGGACAGCATACTGCCGCACACCGGGTAAATCATGCCCAGCTCCTCCTCCGTGAAGTGAGAGGTCTTGCGGATCAGGCTTTCCTTCGATTTCCACCAGTTGACGTTGCCCTGTACCGTATTGATCTCCCCGTTGTGGGCGATCATGCGGAAGGGCTGGGCCAGCTTCCACTTCGGAAAAGTATTGGTAGAAAATCTTGAATGGATTAAAGCGATAGCCGACTGGAACAAGGGTTCGTGCAGGTCGGGAAAGTAGGTGCCCACC
>JBGTHX010000338.1:0-2884 GCA_041746055.1 Lewinella sp.
GGCGTCAGGTCGGCCAGGGTTTTTCCCCGCGGGACCACGAGATCGATGGACAGGCGGTCGAGCACACCACTCGCCGGTGGGGGGAAGCGACTTTCCAGGAAGCGCTCCAGGGCCGGTACGACCGCCCGTTCCTGCAGCCGCTCCATGGCGGCGTGGCTTGCCGCGGCCTCCCGGCTGCTCACCCCGGGGAATTCCCAAATCATTCGTTCGCGCAGGATCTGGTACATCAGATGGTGGTGTAATTGGTGCTGACCACCCGGTAGTTTCCGGTCGCGGCGTCCACGACAAGTCCCTGCATGGTGGCTCCGCCGCTTTCCTGGGTGACGTTCAGGGGCATCCTGACGTTGACCGACTGCCCGGTGGTGGTGACGGCCGCCGGTAGGGTTGGACCGATCTCCAGGAAGAGGGTGGACCCCGCTTCGAGCGAATCGGCGCCTACGGTATCGGGAGCCTGGATCCAGGCACGCCCGCTGGGCTCCTGATTGTCCGATTCCTCCCAATTTTCTGATTGGCTGAAGTCGGCCGTCGCGCGGGCCGCGCTGAGAATGCTCGCGGTCTCGTTGCTCCCCGCTTCGGTGAATCTGGCCTGATCGGTAGAGTATACCACGGTACGCCGGTGATCCAGGGTGTCGTCCGGGCCATCCTCCCTGTAGGGCAGGGAGACTTCGATACGAACCGCGTCCAGGTCGGTCTCTCCAAAGTGAGTGAACTGAAGGAAGTGGAAGCCTTCCTCGGTAAACGCCTTCAACTCCAGGGCGGTGAACCGCTCAAAACGGGGATCGTCACCGGCGAGCAGCTTGCCCACCTCGCCCAGTACTTCGTTGGTCGGTTCGAGACAGCTTACCCAACGCTGCTGGTCGAGTTCACCCTTCCAGATCCCGGCCAGCCGCTCGTTCAGTTCCGCGAGCTGTGCGTCGGTCAGGGAGAGGCGGCCGTCGCCCGAATCCAACTCCACGGACAGCAGTTCGGGTTGGTACCCCTGGTAGGTGATCAGCTTCCAGGCGGGTGCCTGGCTCCAGAAGGGATAGCGGTAGCGCACGGCTTTTCCCGCGAAAGGCAGCGTGGGGGTTTCCGGCTCCTCCGGTTCCTCGGGCCGGTCGGGTCGGGGGCGGAAGGACGGACTGATGACCTGCACCGGAACGGACCCGTCGCCGATGCGGTAGGGCAGGTAGAAATCCGCGATCACCGTACCGGTGCCCACGCCGGGGAAAGAAGAAGGTTGCTCACCCGCCGCCTCCCCGAGGTCGACGTTCAGGCCGTTCGTGTCGTAGGCGATCAGGTAGCGGACGGGGTAGCCTTCGGCCTGCACCGTGAGTTGCGCGGGCAGGGAATTTGTGGTGAGGGAGAAGCGGCCCGCCGGTCCGGTCGTGGCTCCCTGCCGGGTATTGTCGAGCCGTACGGCGACTTTATCCAGCGGGGCGTTGCCGTCGGAGATCCGACCGGTAAGGGTGAAGTTCCCCCGGCGGATGGCATCGTTACCGCCCCCGTGGCACAGCAGAATATAGGTACCCCCGAGTGGGACTCCGCAGGCGGTCTGCAGGCCCGGATGACGCTGTATGAAGTTGGCCAGGATCCGGCTTTGCTCGAGCTTCCGCCGCCGGTCCCGGTACTGCCGGTAGAGCGCATCCAGGGAGGGACGGTCCGCCGCGATCAGCAACTGATGGTAGAGGTCCAGGAGGTCGCGGCCGTTGAGCCCCACCGCACTAAAAACCTGATCGGGGCGGCTGCGCAGGTACGCCCCGAAGACGGACGCCTGACGGCGCAGGGCGTGCATCAGCCCGCGCAGCTGGTCGGGGTATTCGGAGTTCCCATAGGCCAGCAGGGAGGCGGGAACCGTATCGGAGATCGCGATGATTTTGCGCGCGAGCAGTACGAGGAAACTCTCCCCGACATTCATGGCCCGGCCGCCGGTCTCGATCAGCCAGCCGATCGTGAGCTGTCTGTAGCGGAAGTCGGGAAAGAGGGTAAAGATGCTGTGTCGCTGCGGCACCCTGCGGTCTCCCTTGTCTTCTTCCCCCTCGCGGCGGATCGGCTGCTCGTAAATCCGGACCAGCACCTCCAGGAGATCGGCGAGCATATCGTGGCTCTGGGCCACGTAGGCGGATTGCAGGTCGCTGAAGTCCGGTGTACCCAGCGGCAGCCCCTCGCTGCCGTCGAGGCTCCCGGTGGTCAGCACCACCAGGTCCACGGGCAATCGGGCGGCAGCCAGTTTGCCGGCGAGCGGCTCCCGCACCGCACGGAAATCGGCACCGATCACGTCCTCGACCCGGATAAACCCCTCCGGGCTGAGGTCGTATTCGAGCGCGTCCTCGTCGCCCGCCCAGGCGCGGGCGTGGTAACCGGGCAGGTCTCCCTCCTGCCCCCTTAGGGTGCGGTCGTAGTGCCAGAGGGCGGGCAGCCGGTCCGTCCGGTAGTAGTACGGGAGGGCCCGGCCGCTCAGGCGGGCCGTGAGGGAACTGACCGTGAGGCGGGGGTCAACCAGGTCCAGGGCAAAGAGGGGCCCGTTAAAGCGGAACTCCGCTGCCGACAGCGCCGTCCTGACCAGGGCAGATTCGGCGGTGGTGGGTGACAGGAACACTGCGGAGAGGTCTTCCCGCAGCCGCGACAGCACCGTAGTGGAGGGATCGGTTCCTTCATCGGTGACGATATCGGCCAGGACCACGGTTTCCGTAGCCCGCATCCGAGCCGTTGCCCCGGATCGGTGGCCTAGAAACAGGCCGGTATCCAGCAGGCTACCGATTGCCAGGCTGGCATTGAGCTCCAGCCCGGCGGGCGTATAGCTATAGAGAGGCATGAAGGGGATCCCGGTGAGGACCGGATTCAACCAGGTACCGGGGACGGTCCGTCTGCGCGGCACGAAGCGCTCGGGCAGCTGCGCCGGTAT
>JBGTHX010000339.1:0-41843 GCA_041746055.1 Lewinella sp.
CGGTCAATCAGCTGAGTGCATTCGCCGCGCTCCTCTTTCGACAGCCGGACAATGTATTTCTTGGGCATTTCGGTAGTATTTGTTCCCAAAATAGCACAACGAATCAACTTACCCGAAATCCAAAGCTTGACAGACCACTAGTCATTTCCCGACTCAGCCGTATCCTCCCCAGTCCCGATGCTCTCACTCGGATCCCTGGCCTGGGTACGGCGGACCACTTTGTCAATGCGGGTAGCCAGTACCTGGTGGTCGTAGGCGGAGTTGCGGCCCAAGACGTTGGACATCAGCGCTACCATGTAGCGGGTACCGTCCGGCTGCTCGATGATAGCTACCGAATTCATGTAGTTCATGCGATTGCCCTTGTACTTGGCGCAGCTGGTACCGGGCTTGCAGCCATAGAGGCTTCCTGACTTGAAGTAAACGCCCGCGGAGTCCAGCACCGGAGCGTGGGCGTAGCGGATGCGACGGTCGGTCATGTACATCAGGCGCTTCAGTTCCAGACTGGAAGGGGCGTCCGCTATCCTGCCCGATTCGAGGGCGGTGAGCCAGATCATGAGGCCGCGTACCGTACCCAGACTTCCGCCCTTCGGAGGGACGATGCCGCTGGCGCCGCGGGTGAACATGGTGCCGAGCCGCCAGGCGTCGCCGTCAATGCCCATATCACGGAGGGGACCGTTCACGACGTCCTCCCCGATATCCCGGAGAGTGGCGCGATCGGTGGTTTTGAAGTAATCCATCATCTCGTCGTAGGTGAGGTCGGCGTAGCGGTCGCCGAAGATGCGCATCAGCATGGCTTCGCGCCAGACGATACTTGCCGCACCGTTGTTGCTCACCGAGAGCATATGGTCCACCCACTGGTAGAGGTTAAACTGGTCGCTGGGATCCACCCGCTTGCGGGCGTAGCGCTCCGTAGCGGTGTCGTAGAGCGGAATGGTGTGGTGATCGTAGACGCCAAAGGGACCGGCCTTGACCACCTTTTTTTTCATCAGAGACCACCGCTGCTGGATGCTGTCGGGGTATAGGTTCTGCAGCTCGCAGAAGAAGGCAGTGGCCACGGCGAGTTTACCGACGCTGCCGGGCTGGTAACCCGCCGTGGGATTGCGCTCGGCGTAGCGGTGGGGGCGGCCCTCCGTCATGTCGAATACGGCCACCGAGTACGACGGGTGCATATTGGGGAAAATCTTGCTGATCTCCTCCTGCAGCTCCGGGTCCACTTCGGGTAGCTCGAGCACGGGATCGCCCATCAGGTTAAGGCGTACGTATTCGAGCCCGTGGCGGGCGCCGTACGGGAGGGTGCGGACCAGCGCGGTGCTGTCCATATTCATCAGCCGCACCAGCCGGGCAATTCCGGTATTGGCGAAGCCGTCGATGGGGTAACCGGCCGCGGGACGCGCGGGAAGCAGGACGGCCAATAGGATGCCCAGGAAAAGAAAAATGCGTAAGGTTCGAATCATCATGAGTACAAGGTGGCTTTGCCTTACCGTGCCCCCGGCCGCATTGTTCGGGCGGGGACGCGGGTGCGGGGAGTTCCGCTAATGCAAAGATACGGGTCCCACCGGGCCGATGCTCCTCACCCTTCGGATGACGAACTATCGATAGACCTCGGAGGTCTGTCAATCTGTCGCGACGTGCGACTTCGCGCCTGTATTAGGCAAATGGTGAATGATAGCAAGTAATGAGCGCGTTGATCCCCCAAAATTCCCGGTTTGCCAGACATCCATGGTGTATGCCACCTCCGACGTCTGAAAAATTGGCAGCCGTGCCCGGCCAGACATAATTGATGGAAATACAGTACCTTTGCGCGCTAAAATCACCGTTATGCCCGCCACGGACACCCGCCCGAACTATAAAGTGAAAGACATCAACCTTGCCGACTGGGGTCGCAAGGAGATCCGCCTCGCCGAAGCCGAGATGCCGGGCCTCATCGCCCTCCGCGAGCAGTACGGTGCCAGTAAGCCCCTACAGGGCGCCCGCATCGCCGGCTGCCTCCACATGACCATCCAGACCGCCGTGCTCATCGAGACCCTGGTCGAGCTGGGTGCCCAGGTGACCTGGTCGAGCTGCAACATCTTCTCCACCCAGGATCACGCCGCCGCCGCCATCGCCGCCGCCGGCGTTCCCGTCTTCGCCTGGAAGGGCATGAACGAGGAGGAGTTCAACTGGGCCATCGAGCAGACGCTCTACGCCTTCCCAGACGTCAAGCCCCTGAATATGATCCTCGACGACGGCTGTGACCTCACCAACATGGTCTACGACGAGCACCCCGAACTGGTCGAGGGCATCCGCGGTCTCTCCGAGGAAACCACCACCGGCGTTCACCGGCTGTACGAGCGTATGAAGAACGGCACCCTGGTGATGCCCGCCATCAATGTGAACGACTCGGTGACCAAGTCCAAGTTCGACAACAAGTTTGGCTGTAAGGAATCGGCCGTCGACGCCATCCGCCGGGCCACCGACGTCATGATGGCCGGTAAGGTCGCCATCGTAGCCGGCTACGGCGACGTAGGCAAGGGCACCGCCGCCAGCCTCCGCGGCGCCGGTTGCCGGGTGCTCGTCACCGAGATCGATCCGATCTGCGCCCTGCAGGCCGCCATGGACGGCTACGAGGTCAAGCGCATGGATCACATCGTACCCCGCGCCGATATCATCGTCACCGCCACCGGTAACTTCAACATCCTCTCCGAGCGCCACTTCCGCGCCATGAAGGACAAGACCATCGTCTGCAACATCGGCCACTTCGACAACGAGATCGACATGGCGTGGCTCAACAAGAACTACGGCCAGACCAAGGACAACATCAAGCCCCAGGTCGACCTCTACAACATCGACGGCAATGATGTCATCGTACTCGCCGAAGGCCGCCTGGTCAACCTCGGTTGCGGTACGGGTCACCCCAGCTTCGTGATGTCCAACAGCTTCACCAACCAGGTACTCGCCCAACTCGAGCTCTGGCAGCACCACCAGGACTACGACAATAAGGTCTACATGCTCCCCAAACACCTCGACGAGCAGGTAGCCCGCCTCCACCTCGAGAAGATCGGCGTGGAACTCGAAGACCTCAGCGAAGCCCAGGCCAAGTATATCGGCGTGGAGCAGAACGGCCCGTTCAAGCCCGAGCATTACCGGTACTAGGTGCGGGTAGCCTGTAGCTTGTAGCTTACCATCTACAAGCTACAAGCTACTTCCCCGCAACCCTTCCACTCCCCTACAGTTCGGTACCAAAGTCATTGTACAATGGGAAAACCGAATGAAGGGGCCGCACCTCCTACCTGGAAACTGATGCTGGTGAAGTGGCTGGGACTATTCCCGCCCCTGGTACTGATTTCCTATGTGCTGAAGTGGCTGAACGTCGAGCCGCTGATCCTGAAGCTCTTTCTGGAGACACTATTTCTGGTGCCCCTGCTCAACTACGTCATTGCGCCCCTGGCGGACAGCCTCTTTTCGGAGTGGCTCTACAAGGGCATTGATGCGGAGCAGCAGAATAAATCGGTCAATATCGGCGGGTAGCCGCTCCCTTACTTTGTCCGGCGCTCGCGGAAGACGAGCTGGAGATGTTCCGCCTTGGCCACGTCGGCAAAGAACTGATAGAAGCCCTGGTACTCGTTGGCCGGCAGGTTCACGGGCTTGAGCTTAAGCGTCCGGATCCAATAGATGTCACCGTCGTGTACCTGCATCTCCGCACGGTACTCTCCTGCCGCGTGGGTGTACTCAATGGGCTCACCGGCGAGCCCGCTCTCGATTTCCAGCCCGGCCGGATAGGTGACCTGTACGGTATCTACGTAGAAGCGGGAACTTTCGTAGCGTACCGGCAGACGGCGGTCGTCATCGCGTTCCGGGATCCAGTCGATGGGATTGGGGTTGAGGGAGAAGAACCTGCGGCTGCCGAGCTTGCGTACCCGATTGTTGAGCACGGTGGAATAAGCGATACTTACCTCCGGTCGGTCGGAGGCCACCGCGTAGCGGTATTCGCTACCGGACACATCGGGTAAAAAAGCATTGCGGTGTAGCCAGTCGAGCTGGTCCTGGCGGGCGCCGATGTGCGCGCCCAGACTCCGGAACAGTTCCTGGGCCGCGCCGAAATATTCGGCCTGTTGGCTGAAGGCCACCTGATCGTTATCCTGCAGCGCCAGCGAGACCGTCCGTATGTGTCCGTGCTCGGAGGGGATGAGCGCCGGGGTACGGGACAGCTTTCCCCCCTCCGGAGTGATCCATAACACATTGCGGTCCTGCTTGTCTTCGCCCAGGTAACCGGTGGGCGCGTATTTGCTGGTACACTCCAGGTACATATCCTGTGAGGGCACGTAAAGTACTACGTGATTGAAGGAGGAACTGGCGAAGGACTCATGGGGAGAATAATAGGGTTCCTCGTCCCACCGGATCAGTACCGGATAGGAAGCAATTCCCACCTCCCGCAACATCGCCCCCATATAGTTGCTGAGGGCCTTGCAGTCGCCGAAGCGGTTCTCCTCCACGTAGGCCGCGCTGAAGGGCTGCCATCCCCCGATCCCCAGCTGTATGCTGACGTAACGGCAGCGCTCCTGCAGCAAATGATAGAGTAGGTCAATCTTTTCCCGCTCGTTGGCGGCACCGGCTACGGTCTCCCGCACTTCCACGGCGAGCGGCGCGGGGAGCTCGTCCCGGCCGGCCATGATGCTGGCCATGAATTTCCCGAAGTCCTGCCAGCTGCGGTAGCTGCCCGCGTAACCATCGATGCGGAAAGCGGCCGGTTCCGTGCGCACGTACGGGAGCGTTTCGGAGGGCGAGGGGGCCAGAGGCTCCGCAGATTGTGCCGCCAGGTTTTCGAGCTTCCAGTGGTAGGTCGTGCCATCGCCCGCGCTGGTGATGGTAGCTCCCTCCACCAGGTGCTCCTCGTAGAGCAGGTCGCTGCCGGTCGGCATGTGCACGGTGAGATTGGCCTCGATCAGAGACTGGTCCCGGTCCACCGGTGCCCAGTGCGGAAAGCCCGTGGTCGCCGCGAAGTCCGACAGCTTCTTCTCCACTTCCATGACGATGGTACAGGGAAAGGAGGAGCAGGGGGCCTTGGTGTATTTCACCCACCGGTCATCCAGGAAGGAAGTCTCATCCGAGTGGGGGCGGTCGGTGATGTCGCTCTTCCGGGCCTTGAAGGTTTCGCGGCCGAAGGCATCGTAGGTGGCCACCTCGAAGGTGGTGATCTTGGTGTCGTCGGTGTAGAAGTCGTACACCTTCTCCGAATAGTCCTTGGCATTCAGCAGCGTCACTACGTGGCGGTACCGCAACAGGGCGGTCCGGTCGGAGGTAGCGGTGTACTCGTAGTCGTAGGAGACGACCACGGAGTTGGCGTTGGCACGGAGGCTGTCCGGAGCGGCCAGGGCCCGCAGCGCTTCCGGGACTTGCCCCTGCACCCGCGTTCCCGCCAGTAAGAGAAGAGTGAACAGCAGACTGCAGCGAATCATTTGGCGCGTTTTAGGACCAGGGGGGTCTCCTGGAGTTCGATGATGCGGCGGTACAAATCGCGCAGGGCAGGATACTCCACGGCGGCGTAGAGGGTGCGTTCCAGCTGGACGTTATAAATCACCTGAAGGGTGCCGGGCACGGTCTCACTGACCGAATAGCTGGCGACCATACTGCCGTCCTCGGCGCGCAGGCGTACCGGTGAGGGAGCCTCCTCGAGTACGTAACCTTCGGGGAGGTGCACCGTGGCGATGTAGCGCTGCATCCAGGGATAGGGAAAATCGATCGGCAGCGTGCGGGTCTCCACGTCAGCCAGGTGACCGTCGAGGAGCGGAAGTACTACGGGCTGCACATACAGGAAGTCGTTGACGGGCTGGGCGGCCGCGAGTTCGACGTCCAGTTCGTAATCGAAGCGGGCGGGAATCACGACCTCGGACTCCACTTCGCGGAAGGATACCACCCGGAGTTCGGGGAACCGACGGAGCAGGTCGGGCACGAGCGGAGCCTCGCTCCTATCGCCGGAGGCCAGCGCACTGCGGGCGTCGAAGGCGAAGTAGTTCTCCATCCGCGACTGCAGGTGGGCGGTGGTTGCTCCGTCGGCACCGATCGTCATTTCGGCCACCACGGTTTGTCGGGATGAGGGCACCTCCAGGTTGACCCAGCGGGGATGCTGCTTGTCGGCCACCCAGCCCCGGTGGTTGAGGGCCCGGGAGCGGGGAAGTCCGGCAGGCCGCTCCGCCTCGTTGGCATCCAGGAAGACCGGTTGGCCATCCAGTTCCAGGTACACCATCAGGTGATTGAACTGGTAGAGCAGCGGGTAGGCCTCGATCGGGGCCCCGCTGTTGCGGAGCGAGACCAGCAGGGGGTGAGCGGGCACGCCGGCCTCGTTAAGCAGCGCCAGCAGGGCCATGTTCAGGTCGGCGCTGTTGCCCTCCCCGCGGTCGGCGAAAATGCGGTCGGGCGGAGCGGATGCCAGCATGCCGTAGCGGCCGTTCCACCGGAAGTTGCGGGTCACGTAGGCGTAGGCGGCCTCCATCTTCTCCCGGTCGGTGGCGGCGGCCGCGAGTACGGGCTCGGCGGACTTCCACAGCTGGTTGTAATTGGATTTGTTGCGGTAGTAGCGTCCGAAATCGTCGCGCGACTGCAGCTCCTCCACCGTCTCCTGCCAGTCGCCGAAGATGCTGCGTACGCCGCCCGTGGGGTATTCCACCTCCTGCAACTGCAGGCGCACCTGGGGGACGTAGTCCACGGCATTGTTGCTGTACGGCTGCTCGCGCAGGGCCGCGAGATCGCGCATGGCCCACAAGATGTCGCCGTGCTGGATCTTTTGCTGCCCGGAGTTGTACGCGGCCGTGTTGAAGCGCGGGCCCCACGCCCGATTGGTCAGCTTGGTCTCGTCCACGTCCATCCGCGTGGCGCCCAGGGTGATATAGCGGTAGTAGGGCGGGATCATGGCCGTGAACTGGGCCCAGCGGACGGGGATGTCTTCCTGGAAAAAGTAGGCCGAGGGGATCAGGATGCTCTTCTTCCGGTACAGGTAGCGGTATTCGATGACCGCCCCCACCTCCACGCGGGGAAAGGTGAATTTGAGGCTGACGTCCGTATCGCCCTGCTTCTCCTCGACGATCGCGGAAGCCGGTACCGGTAAGGAGCCTCCGCCGGGCAGGTGAATGAATGCCTCGATCTCGGAGATGCTGCTGTACGCCCGGTCGTACTCCAGGACCACGTCGGCCTCGTCGAAGGCCGATGGCTTGAGCAATTTCACCCGGCGGTGGTAGCGCTCGGTAAGGGAAGGGCCGTCCTGCTCGTTGTATTCGAAATCCAGGTGCATGGACTTGTAGAGCACGTACGCGTCGGTGGTGGAGTCACCGGGTGCAACGGTCAGGGCGCGGTCTTCCGGGCTGAGGCGGCCAAATTCCACCTGCGGCCTGTCCTGGGCGGACAGGGAGGGAGCGACCAGTAATCCGCAGAGGAAGGGAAGGTGGAGTAAAACTGTTTTCATAGGAGGCTTTAGCACCACTAAAGATGCAGGGCGAAACCCACAAACTGTGGTAGCGGAGCAGCTTTATTTTGCGCGCGTAAACACGATATTGGCTTCCTGCAGATCGATGATTCGGCGGTACATGTGCCGCAGCATCGGGTAGTCCGCGGCCTGGTATACGGTGCGGTCCAGCGACACCCGGAAGACCAGAGAAATAAGGCCGCTTCCGTTGTCGGTGACCGAATACGTGGCGCTCATCCCGCCGTCCTCGGACTGCATACGGATAGACTCCGGAAGCTCCTCCACGGTGTAGCCTTCGGGAATGACCACATTGGCTACGTAGTCGAGTTGCCAGGGGTAGGGAAAGTCCACGGGGTACAGGCGGGTTTCCACGTCGTCGAGCTCCTTGTTGAGCATCGGGATCAGTACGGGCTGCAGGTACAGAAAGTCGTCGGAGGCCATCGCGGCGGGAACCTGCATGGACAGATTGACCGAGAGCGGTGCGGAGGCGTCGTCGTCTCCCCCACCCACTTCGTGGGTAAGCAGCCGGGCCTCGGGGAAGGCCGACAGCACTTCGGAGGCGATCGGGGTATCGTCGGGTGACTCCTGACGCTGCAGCTGGCCACGACCGGAGAAGGCGTAGTAGCTCGTGAGCCGGCTCTGTAGGTCCACCTCGGCTCCGCCGGCCTCGTCCAGCCGGATCGTAGCCATGACCACCTGCCGGGCCTGGGGTACTTCCACGTCTACCCAGCGGGGCTGGTCGGCATCCACTAGCCAGCCGCGGTGGTTGAGGCTGGCTACGCGCGGGAGGCCCGGCGGGCGGCTCGGTCCGTTGGCGTCGAGGAGGTAAGGCTTCCCGTCCACCTCGGTGTACACCATGAGGTGGTCGAACTGGGTCAGGATGGGATAGAACTCGATCGGGCTGCCGCCGTCGCGCAGCGACACCAGCAGCGGGTAGGCCTCGATACCGGCCTCCCGCAGCATGGCCAGCAGGCTGAGGTTGAGGTCGGCGCTGTTGCCCATCCCCTCGGCGAGTAGTTTGTCGGGGGACTCGGTACCGAGAAAGCTCACCTCGGAGTTACTCCGCAGGCGCCGGCACACGTAGTAGTAGGCGGCGTCGATGCGCTCCTTGTCGGTGGTACCGGCCAGGATCTCCTTCCGGGCTTCGTCCCACATCTTGTCATGGGTGCCGCGGTTGAGGAACGGGTCACCGAAATCATCGCGATCGAGGAGCTCCTCGGCCAGCTGCTTCCAGTTGCTGAATATGGGCTGGACGATCTCCCCCGGGTAGGCCACCTCCTGCAGTTGCAGCCGCACCCGCGGCAGGTAATCGTGCAGGTTGTTGGTGTAGGGCTGGACGCGGAAGGATTCCACGTCCCGCATGGCCCAGCGGATCTCGGTGTGGGCCACGTGGTCGTTGTTGTCCGCGGGGGCATTGCGGAAGCTCGGTCCCCAGGCCCGACGGGACTGCCCCACCTCGTTGACGGCGTACTGCCCATTGGTACCCAGGCTGACATAATTATAGTAGATGGGTATCGAGGCGGAGTATTCCGCCCACCGCACGGGAATCTTCCGCTGGAAGGCGAAGGAAGAAGGGATCAGGATACTCTCCGTCGTGAGCGTGTATTCGAATTCGATGATGGCCCCGGCGGTCACCTGCGGGTAGGTGAATTTGATCGTTTCCCCCTGGTCCTTGTCCTGCTCCCGGATGAAGTCGCGGCGCGAGAGCTTCACCGACTCGCCGGTCGGCAGATGGATCACGGCGTGCAGGCCGTGGAGTTTCTGGTAGCTGCGGTCGTAACTGATCTCCAGGTCGGCGAGATCGAAGGAGGAGGCCTTGAGCAGCTTGGTGCGGGTGTGGAAATACTCCGTGCGGGCGGGGCCCTTGTCCTGAAGCCAGACGAACTTCAGGTCGAGCCGGTCGTACAGCACATAGGCGCCCGCGGTCGAATCCCCGGCCGGGGGCAGGGCGGCAAGCTCCTCGGCGCTTACTTTGCCGAAACGGACGTCATCAAAGTCCTGGGCACCCAGGAAGGCGGAAAGTAACAACAGGGGCAGCAGCGCGCCCGGACGGAAAACCATACGGAAAGGGTTCACGGACGTGACCCGCACAAACGGGCCACGCCGGGGGGTTAAAGGCAAAAGCACTCCTTAGATAAACCAAACTCCGCCGGTAATTATTGGATTATACCGCATTTGTTAAGACCTGTCACTTCCCCCGCCCATGAAATTCGGAAAGGTTCCCGATCCCGCCGCCGTAGAGTATCAGCTCCCCGTGGAGCCCCTGGCCAACCGCCGCCGCCTGGACCGCTACGAGCTCGGCGAGGGGGAAGGCCGGCCGCGCATCTACATTGGCGCCACCGGCTGGAGCATGAAGGAATGGGTGGGCCGCTGGTACCCGGAAAAGGCCCGCAGTGGTGACTTCCTGGAGCACTACGGGGAGCAGTTCAACACCATCGAGCTGAACACCACCCACTACCGCATTCCCACCCCGGACATGGTGCAGAAGTGGTACGAGAGCGTGCCCGCCGACTTCCGCTTCTGCCCCAAGGTACCACAGTTCATCAGCCACTCCGCCAACCTCGGCAAGGGAGACGAAGGACTACAAAAATTCGTGGGCGCGCTGGACGGTTTCCGGGAGAAACTGGGGTGCGCATTCATCCAGCTGCCTCCCTACTTCGGCGCCGACCGGCTGGAGGTGCTGCGTGATTTCCTGGGGCGGTGGCCGCAGGTGCTGGGGCTGGCCGTGGAAGCGCGGCACGAGAGCTGGTTCTCCGACCCCTTCGCCACCGAGGCCCTGATGGATGTGCTGGCCGCCCACCGGACCGCGGCGGTGATCACCGACGTGGCCGGGCGCCGCGACGTCCTGCACGGGTACGTGACCGCTCCCCGGACGATGGTTCGCTTCGTCGGCAACGGACTGATCGATAGCGACTTCGAGCGACTGGCCGACTGGGCCCGGAAGCTGCGGGAATGGAATCTGCCGGAAACGTTTATCTTTCCCCACGAACCTGACAACCTCCTGGCCCCCGATGCCGCCGCCTGGCTGGCCGAGCACCTGGCTACCCTGGACTACGCGGAAACCAGGGGGCCTGCTCCGGTGCAGGGCCCCGAGCAAATGCGGCTGTTTTAGTTTACCGAGCTATGAAGAACGATTACCCGGTTATCCCCCGCGACATCAGCTGGCTTTCCTTCAACCACCGGGTACTGCAGGAAGCCAAGGATGAAAGCCTGCCCCTTTTCGAACGGCTTAAATTCCTGGCCATCTACAGCTCCAACCTGGATGAATTCTTCCGGGTGCGCATGGCCAACCACCGTAACCTGCTGCGGGTCAACAAGAAGACCAAGCGGGAGCTGGACATCAGCCCGAAGCAGACCGTCCGCACCATCCAGCGCATCGTGAACCGGCAGCAGGAGGAGTTCAGCCGCATCTTCGAGAAGAAGATCATCCCCCAGTTGGCCAAGAACGGCATCTTCCTCAAGCGCCGTCTGGACATGACGGAGGAGGACAAGACCTTCGTCGAGAGCTACTTCCGGGAGTACATGCTCCCCTTCGTGCAGCCGGTGCTCCTTATCAAGGACATGGTGCGCCCCTTCCTCAACAATGCCCAGCTGTACCTCTCGATCCTGATGCGGGACAAGGCGAAGGGCCGCACCGCCTACGCCATCGTCAAGATCCCCAGCGATCACCTGCCCCGCTTCATCGAGTTGCCGAGCAACGACGGTAGGCGCAACCTGATCATGCTGGACGACATCGTGCGGCACTCGGTGTCGTGGATGTTCCCCGGCTACGAGATCGACGACACCTTCAGCATCAAGCTGACCCGCGACGCGGAGCTCTACATCGACGACGAGTTCTCCGGTGACCTCCTGGCCAAGATCAAAACGAGCCTCAACCGCCGTCACGTGGGGCCCGCCAGTCGCTTCGTCTACGACCGCACCATGCCGCCCCAACTACGCGAGTACCTGGAAGATACCTTCGAGCTCGACCGCTACGACATCCTGGCCGAAGGCCGCTACCACAACAACTTCGACTTCTTCTCCTTCCCCACTTTCGGGATGAGCAAGTTGCTCAATCCGCCGCAACCTCCACTGCCCTACCCCGCCTTGGAGGAGGCGGAGGATTTCTGGGCTACCGTGCGCGCATCGGACCACCTGCTGCACTACCCCTACCACAGCTATGAGTCCGTGGTGCGCTTCTTCGAGCGGGCGGCGGAGGATCCGGCCGTCAGCCACATTAAGATCGTGCAGTACCGGGTGGCCCGCAAGTCGCGGATCATGCAGGCGCTGATGCGGGCCGTGACCCTGGGGAAGCAGGTCAGTGTGTTTATCGAGGTGAAGGCCCGCTTCGACGAGGAAGCCAACCTCCGGTGGGGGGAAAAACTCGAGCAGGCGGGGGTACACGTCCACTACAGCTTCCCGGGCGTGAAGGTGCACTCCAAGCTTGCGCTGGTCCGTCGGGTAGAGAATGGTAAAGAACACATCTACAACTACTTATCTACCGGCAACTTCCACGAAGATACGGCTAAGATTTACAGCGATTTCGGGGTGTTTACCGGCGACGAGCGGATTACCAGCGAGGTATCCCGCATATTTAGTTTCCTGGAGAATGTCATGATCCCCGATCAGCCCTTCCAGCACCTGATGGTCGGACAGTTCAACCTCCGCAGCGGCCTAGAGGAACTGATCGAGTTCGAGATCGCCGAGGCCCAGGCCGGCCGCACCGGTGCCATGACGCTGAAGATGAACAGCCTCCAGGACAAGTCGATGATCGACCTGCTGTACAAGGCCAGCCAGTCGGGCGTACTGATCAACCTCATCGTGCGCGGCATCTGCTGCCTGGTGCCCGGCCGCAAGGGCTACAGCGAGAACATTCACGGCATCAGCATCGTGGACCGCTACCTGGAGCACGCCCGCGTCTTCCACTTCCACCATGCCGGTGAGGAGAAGGTATACCTCTCCTCCGCTGACTTCATGACCCGCAACCTCAGTCACCGGGTAGAAACCACCTTCCCCATCTACGACGAGGAGCTCAAGGACAAAATCCTGGAGATCCTGGATGTCCAGCTCGCCGACAACGTCAAGTCCCGCCTCCTCAGCGACCAGCAGGGCAACACCTACTACCGCGGGGGCAGCGACCTCTCGATCCGTAGCCAGGAAGAGACGTACCACTTGATCAAGCGTACGTTGGTGGCTGAGCAAATGGAACTGGAGGAGTAAGGAATACGCTAGCGCGCGTGTATCGTCCCGGCCCGATCGCGTAACGGCGAGCCGGTTCGCTCGCGGAACACGCTGATGATCTCCGCGACGACCGAGACGGAAATCTCCTCGGGGGTTTCCGCGCCGATGTCCAGGCCAATGGGACTGTGGAGGCGATCGTAGCCCAATAGATCCAGGCCGCTTTCCGTGCGGAGCTCGCCGTCCATTTTGGTGGTGCGCTTGCGGGGACCGAGCAGCCCGAGGTAGCGTGGGCCACGGGGTAGAAACAATTCTACCATCTGCTTATCGCGGTAGAAGTCGTGCGACATGCAGGCTATGCCGGTGTAGTCGTCCAGGGACAGGGTGGCCGCCTGGCTGTAATCGTATAACGCATCGGCCGCGGCTCCTAGCTCGCTGTTAAATTTGCGGCGGGTGCCGATGACGCTGGTGCGCCAGCCGAGGTGGCGGACGGTCGTAACCAGGGGAAGTATGTCGTAATTATCGCCCACGACGATCAGGTGCAGCTCGGGGCGCAGGCGCTCGTATAGGTGCTGCCAGGTCCTCCCGGCTTGGTCCGTGTGGTCCACGACGGTACTGCGGCCGTAGCGCAACGCCACTTCATCGGGGGGTACCTCGCGCAACCGCCCGTCCAGCCGCTCCCCCGCGGGGGCGGTGACCGTCTGCCGGAGGATAACCGGTTCGCGGATGTCCTTCCGGGCACGAAGGACCTCGACCTGGTTGTCCGGATCAGCGTAATCCAGCGGGACGAATAGCACTTCGATGCGGCCGTTGCAGCCGAGCCCGATGCCGATCTCGCGGTCTTCGCCGTCGAGGGTATCGTAGATGCGTTTGGAGGGACGATGCTGGTGAATGGCCTGCTGCGCCCGCCGCAGCGCATCTCCTTCCAGGCAGCCTCCGCTGATGCCTCCGGTGTAGCGTCCGTCGGCCCCCACCAGCAGACGGGCGCCGATGCGCCGGTACGAAGATCCTTCCACAGCCACCACCGTGGCCAGGGCGCAGGGCGTAGCCTGTCCGTGCAGCTGGTCGTACAGGGTGATGATGTTACGAATCTCCTTCATGGCGGCGGTAGTCCTCGGGGGTGTCGATGTCAAACAGCTCGAAGGGCGGTTGGATTAATCGGACGTCAGCGCCCCCGCTATTGAGCAGTTTCCCGGCACCTGCGTCCCCGCCCAAGGTAAGTAGGTCGGGAAAGTAGCGGGCCGGGAAGACGGCCGGCACGCCGGCATGGACCGGATAGCGCGTGGCCACGATACCGTCCCAGCGGCGGGCCTCGCCGATGAGTACCTCGAGATAAGAGGTGGTAACGGCCGGCTGGTCGGCCAGCTGGATCAGGATGTGTGAATAAAGCTCCGCATCACCACCGGCCAGGATACCTCTCACTCCAGCTGCCAGAGAACTACCTAGTCCTTCGGCAAAACCAGGGTGGTAAATATTCTTGATTGACAGGCCGCTAAGCCGATCAGTCACTTCCTGCGCCGAGGCACCAACTACGGCGAAAACCCCGGCGTCAGCCACGTTGACCGCCTGCTCCGCCGCGTGGCGCACGAGCGTGGCCCCCCGCCACGGCAGCAGCTGCTTGGGGAGGCCCATACGCGCCGATTTTCCGGCCGCGAGCAAAAGGATAGCGGCGCGCACCTAGCGCGGGATGATGATCTCGGTCACCTGAGTATCGTCGGGCACTTCGGGAAGCGGTCCGAAGGAATCGGGCCGGTAGAATTCCAGTTGGTAAGACATCCCATCGGTGGAAGCGAGAATGGCATTCCCGTAGATCGCCTCGGAATACGTCAGCTTTCCCAGCCGCTCCTTCAGCTCACCGTGGGTAACACCGACTCGAATGCCATTGGTAGTGACCACGTCGGGGGACTTGATGTGAATATCGCCGATCAGTTCATCGCCCGGCTTCAGCAGGAGGTAGCCGAGCGTGTCGTTGCGATCGCCGTGGATGTAGTAGAGGTGGGCCTCGCCGTCGCCGGTATCCATGATGCCCTCGTCGATCAGGTACTTACTCGCCGCCACCGGCGCGCCGGGGGTCAGGTCGAGAAAGGAGCGTGCGTCGATCTCGTAGGGATCGTCGGGGTCGACGTCGTAGATGGCGGTATTGCCCGCATTAGGATTTTCCACGGGCCGGGTTTCGGGGGTGGTGGGCGGTGCATCCGAGCAGGCGGCCAGGAAGAGCAGAAGGGGGAACAGGTTTCGCATCAGCAGAGAATTGCAGTAAAGTTACCGTTCCGGTACCGAGGAAGTCCCGGCCCGGCGGATATTTGCGCCCCACCCGACCCACCATGAACCAACTTCCCAAGCTCTCCGCGGCCGATTTCCTCTTCATCGTCCTTGGCGTAGGGCTGGCCGCCTTCGGGCTGGAAGGCTTCCTGTTACCAAACCAGTTCATCGACGGCGGCGTCACCGGGGTGTGCCTGCTGGTTTCTCAACTCACCGGCATCCCGCTGCCCCTCCTGCTGGTGATCATCAACCTGCCCTTCCTATACCTGGCCGACCACGTGATCGGACGCACCTTCGCCATCAAGACCGCGGGGGCAATCGGGTTGCTGGCGCTGAGCATCTACTTCATACACTTTCCCCAACTCACGAACGATACGCTGCTGGTGTCGGTGTTCGGGGGCTTCTTCCTGGGCACGGGGATCGGACTGTCGATGCGCGGGGGCAGCGTACTCGACGGTACCGAGGTGCTGGCGATCTACCTGAGCCGCCGGATCGGGGCTAAGGTGAGCGACTGGGTGATCCTGATCAACGTGGCCATCTTCTGCTCGGCGGCCCTGCTTCTGTCTGTCGAGCAGGCCCTGTACAGCGTGCTGACGTACTTCGTGGCCTCTAAGGCGCTGGACTTCATCATCGATGGCGTCGAGGAGTACACCGGCGTCTTCGTGATAAGCCCGCTCAACGACGCCATACGCGACGCGCTGATCAACCAGGTCGGATGCGGCGTGACCCAATTGCGGGGACAGGGCGGTTACGGGGCACCGACGGACCGGCCCGAGCGGCAGGTGCTGTATGTGGTCATCACCCGCCTGGAGATCCACCGGACCATGAGGGTGATCCGCGACATTGACGAGCGGGCCTTCGTGACGATGAACAGCATCAACGACGTACACGGAGGAATGGTGAAGCGCCGCAAGATTTAGCCGGCAAGCGGGGTGGCGTACCTTGCACACCCCCCCTATTAACCGACCGACGACCATGCTCCTGCGCTCCACCCTTTTGCTGCTTCTCTACGCCCTCACGGCAAACCTGTGGGGCCAATCCGCGCCGGAACCGGACCACGGTCCCGCCTACGTAGACGAGCAGGGCGTCATCCGCTGGTCGGGTTCCGACGCCGAAGTGTACGGCTTTGGCGTCAACTACACCACCCCCTTCGCCCATGCCTACCGTTCCGCCCGGCGCCTGGGAGTAGACCCGCTGGCGGCCATCGACCGCGACGTATACCACTTCGCGCGGATGGGTTTCGACCTGTACCGGGTGCACGTGTGGGATACGGAGATCAGCGATACGCTCGGCAACCTCCTCTTCAACGAGCACCTGAATGCGGTCGACTACCTGCTTGCGGAGCTGGGTAAGCGCGACTTCAACTACGTACTCACGCCCATCGCCTACTGGGGCAACGGCTGGCCCGAGCCGGACGGCGACACCCCCGGCTTTTCGGCCCGCTACGGCAAGGGCGGCAGCCTGACGAACGAGGCCGCCATTCGCGCCCAGGAGCGTTACCTGGAGCAATTCATGAACCACGTCAACCCCTACACCGGCGTGGCCTTCAAAGACGATCCGCGCCTGATTGCCGTGGAAGTCAGCAATGAGCCCCACCACCGGGGCACGCCCGGGGAGGTGACCGATTTCGTGACCCGTATGGTGGCGGCAATCCGAAGTAGCGGGACGGACAAACCCGTTTTCTACAACATCACCCACAGCGTACAGCGGGTGCCGGACTACTTTGCCGGCGGTATCGATGGTGGAACCTTCCAGTGGTATCCGGCGGGACTGACCTATCAGCGGGCCCTTCCCGTAAATGCTCTCCCGCTGGTAGACGACTACGCCATCCCCTTCGATGACGTGGTCCGGGCCAACGGAGGGGCCAAGATCGTCTACGAGTTCGACCCGGCCGACCTTGATCACGCCTACCCCTACCCCGCCATGGCGCGCTCCTTCCGCACCGCGGGCATCCAGCTGGCCACGCAGTTTGCCTACGACCCCACCTTCCTGGCCTACGCCAACACAGAGTACAATACCCACTACATGAACCTGGCCTACACCCCGCAGAAGGCCCTCGGTCTCATGATCGCCGGCGAGGTGTTCCACCGGGTACCGCGCTACGCCGACTTCGGCAGCTACCCCGCCGACACCAGCTTCGGCGACTTCACGGTGAGCTACAACCGCGACCTGGCCCTACTGAATGCCGCCGACACCTACTACTACTCTAACGATGTCACGGTCGCGCCGCGGTCCCCCGACTCGCTGCGGCACCTGGCGGGTTACGGACACTCTCCGGTGGTGGAGTACGATGGTACGGGGGCCTACTTCCTCGACCGATTGGACGCCACTACCTGGCGGCTGGAGGTGATGCCCGATGCCCTGCGCGTGGACAATGCCTACGGCCGGAACAGCCCGCGCAAGACCGTGACCGTGCTGCAGGAGAACACCCGGCGGATGCGGGTCAGCCTGCCGGGACTCGGTACCTCCTTCAACGCGAGGCCCGTCAGTACCGGGAACACGTTCACCTCCACCGTCGACCGCGGAGCATTCACGGTACGGCCCGGGGTGTATCTACTCTCCACGGCGAGCGACAACGGGAAATGGACGGCCGCCACCTCCCTCGGAAATCGCATGCTGGGAGAGTACGGCGGCCCGGCCGGCACCGTGGATCGCACCTACCTTATTCACACGCCACCGAAGGTGGTTACCGCGGACCGCGACCTCCGGCTGGCCGTCCACATAGCTACGCCCCACGATTCCACGGCCGTGGTGCGGCTGGTGGCTCCGGGCGGACCGCCCATTGAGATGACGCCCGGCCGCGGCTTCACCTACTCCGCCACCCTGCCCGCCGATCGGGTGAAATCCGGAACGCTTGCTTATTACCTCACGGTCACCACCCGAGACAGCGTGCGCACCTTCCCCGCCGATCTGGCCGGAGCGCCCTACGACTGGGACTTCTACCGGCAAGAGCCCTATCACGTGCGGGTGATTCCCGCCGGCTTCCCCCTGCGACTATTTGAAGCGGGTACCGACCGGGACAGTCTTTCCCTATCCCGCTGGCTACCCAGTCTGGATCTTCAGCCGGTCGGGCCGGGGGGCAAGCAGGAGTTCCGGGTGACGGTGGAGGAACTGGCGGTCCGTGACGCGGAGAACTCGGAGGCGGAGCCGCTTCCCGATTACACCATTACCCACTTCGTGGCGGGACGTATCCCTCAATCTACGGAGGCGTACCGGTCGCTGGTGTTGGAGGCACGGTCACTGACCGACCGCCCGGAAACAGTTCAAATCGGTCTGGTACTCGACGACGGTACCACCTACGCCACGCAGGTAAGCCTAACCCCCGCGCTGGAGGAGCACGTCATCGACCTCAGTGACCTTCACGTAGTGCCTACCGTCACGATGCCGAGGCCCTACCCTTCCTTCCTGCCGTACTTCTTCGAGAGCGCTGACCCTATCCCCTTTGACCTGAAGAGGGTGCAGTGCTTACAGCTGCGGCTTGGACCCGGCTTAACTGCCCGGGAGCGGGCGCGCGGCCACGGTCTTGGGGTCACCCACATTGATCTTCAGTAATACTACCACTGTGGCCTGATACCGGGGGCGTAGGGAAACTGCTGTGCCTTGTAATAGTCCAGGTCGTGGGCGGGTTCCGGCACGCCTTCCGGCAAGGGACGGTCCGATAAGGTCCGGAAATACGCGATGCTGGCGTCCCGCCACCAGGCGGCTTCCCGCTGCTGTACGGTCAGGTACTGGCTCACCTCGCGGAAGCGGTCGGCATCGACCTTTCCCTCGAGCGAAGCCCATTCGTCGGCCAGCCATTCAGCACCCTCTGCCCCGTGCTGGTAGTGGAGGCAGAGTTCATCCCAGAGTGTCCGGCTGCTTTTCATGGTGTAATCCCACGGGAGATGGTGAAACCATAGGAGCAGGTCCTCCGGACACGTCTCCGGATCGGACAGCCTGTCGCGCACCTCCGGCGCGTACTGGGCTACCTGATCGCTGCCCGTGGCGGTACGGTCGAAGCCGATCCCGGCACTGTCGGCCCGGTTGTAGTAGGCGGGGTTCCACTCCGGCCGGCCGAGCTGGCTGATCCAGGGACCGGGACCGAAGTGGTGGCCGGTCGCCATCTGGTGGGCCAGGCCGAGGGGGGTCATGTAGTCCACGCAGATCTCCCGGGAGGCGAGCAGCAGGTCCGGTATGGTAGACTGCACCTCTGGATCGTGGGCGTAGGTCATGGCCGACCATTCGCGGTAGATGGCTTCGGCGCTGAGCCCGGTATCCCAGGCCAGCCGGCCGAAGGCGTACCAGTCGGCCTGGTTGAAGGGATGGCCCGTCCAGTTGCGGGCGGTACCGATATTACTTACGCCGGCCATGCCACCGATGGTGGAGGCCACGGTGGTGCCGGGACCATCCTGGTAGGTGTCCGCGTGCAGTACCTCGGTGAAGAGCGGCGCGAGGCCCACGAGGTGGGTCCCCTGTCCGAGGTACTCCTTGGTGATCTGTAGCTCCAGCAGCAGGGGCGTGTTTGGCATGGCGCCGAAGAGCGGACTGAAGGGCTCCCGCGGCTGAAAGTCGATGGGGCCGTTCTTGACCTGCACGAGTACGTTGTCGCGGAATTGCCCGTCCAGCGGCACGAATTCCTCGTAAGCCTGGGCGGCGCGGTCCGCCTCCGGATCGCTGTTGTACACGAAGGCGCGCCACATCACGATGCCCCCGTGGGGCGCGAGGGCATCGGCCACGAGGTTGGCACCTTCGGAGTGGCTGCGGCCGTACTCGTTGGGTCCGGGCTGTCCCTCGCTGTTGGCCTTCACCACGAATCCGCCGAAGTCCGGGATGGTGGTGTAGATCTCCTCCACCTTGTCGTTCCACCAGGCGATCACTTCGGGGTCGAGCGGATCGGCGGTTGGGAGCCCGCCCAGTTCCATCGGGGCGCTGAATCGGGCGGTCAGGTAGAGCGTGATGCCGTAGGGCCGGAATACTTCCGCCAGGGCCGCGGCCTTTTCCAGATAGTCGGGCCGGAAGATGAGCGCGTTGGCGTTCACGTTAGTTACCACGCTGCCGTTGATGCCCACCGAGGCACAGGCGCGGGCGTAGTCGATGTAGCGCTGGTCGATCACGTCCGGCAGCGTATGCCAGTTGAAGATCGAGAAGCCGGCATAGCCCCGCTCTACCGTGCCATCCAGGTTATCCCAGTGGTTCAGGATGCGCAGCTTTTTAGCGGGCTCCTGCCGCACGTCCAGGCCGTCGAGGGATTGCGCGGTCTGCAGCAGGCGCAGCAGGTGAAAGGTCCCGTACAGGAAGCCGCGGTCTTCACTGGCCGAGAGTACGATGCGATCGCCCTCGCGGTGCAGCAGGTAGCCTTCCGCCCCGATTGCCGAGGCATCCACCCGCCTGAGTTGCAGGCCGGCCTCCTTGCCTTGCGGGGACGCGGGTGCCGGGGACAATTCCAGGAGCCCCCGCAATCCATTGCGCCATTCGGCCAGGGTTACGGCCAGGGTGGCCGAGGTGGTATCCGTGTCGGGGGCCACGGAGAGGGTGCCGAGCTGGTGGGAGTAGGCCTCCCTGCGCTGGGTATCCGTGATGGGATCGTAGCGTAACCAGAGGCGGTAGCCATCTTCGGCGAGCAGGGTGCCGCCGATAAACGCGAAGCAGATCAGGAGCAAATACGGGAATGTGCGGTGGTTTCTCATCGCAGAAAAGGTACTACAATCAGCCCGGGTAAGCCAACCCCTCACCTCCGACTACTTCGGTTTGTGGGAGCTGACGTAGCTGAACACCTTCCGCACCACCTGCCGCTTGATCTCCCGCTGCCGGTCGCGGTCGAGGCTCTTGAGACGGAACTGGAACTTAAGCTCCATAAAGTCTTTTTTCACCTCCACGATCTTGAGCAGGTAGCTGTCGGGCTCGATGACGTCCGCGTACTGCTCGATGGAGGATTTTAACTCGACCTCCAGGGCATCCACGTCCTGGATCGCGCGGATGTCCATCTCGAAGTCAATGCTTAGCAGGCGGACGTCCCGCCGCGTGTAGTTGATGATCTCACTGGTGTACACCTTGCCGTTCGGCAGGATCACGACGTCATCGTTGTCGTTCATGATCTTGACCTTCAGGAGGCCGATGTCGATCACCCGCCCCCGGTAGGTGTAGAAGCGCACGTAGTCGCCCACCTCGAAGACGTCGGTGAAGCTGTAGTAAATCCCGACGATGAGGTCATTGACAAAATCCTTGCTCACGATCGCGATGGCGGCCGCAACGATGCTCAGGGAGGTGAACAGGGTCTTGAAATCGATCCCGATCAGGCTGAAGATCGTGAACACCACCACCCCGCCCAGAATCAGCTTCCGGATATTCTCTACCCCGTAGATGAAGTTCTTCGCGCCCCGCCGCTTGGCGTAGTTCTGCTGCTGGTAAAGCCACTTGATGAAGCGGGTGACCACGTTGAGCACCGCCACCGTCATGACGAAATACAGCAGCACCCGCCAGAATTCCGGCCGCCCCTGCTGCCACAGCAGGGAATCATCGAACTGAATCAGATAGATCCCCGCCATCAGTACGAGGATCTCAAACATCAGAAATACTAGCGTACCGGCAAGACTACGGTCTTTCATGGCGGGCGGGGAGGCTACGGCGGACGGGACACCCCGCCACCGGGCCGCAAAAGTAGCCTTCTTTCCCGTCTACCGGCGCCACTTTTTGTACGCGTTGATCAGCCCGTTGGTCGAACTGTCGTGGCTGGTCACCGATCCGTCCCCTTTGAGTTCCGGCAGGATCGCCTTCGCCAGTTGCTTGCCGAGCTCCACACCCCACTGGTCGAAGCTGTAAATGTTCCAGATCACGCCCTGCACGAAGATCTTGTGCTCGTACAGCGCGATCAGCTGCCCGAGGGTGTAGGGCGTGATCTCCTTCACCAGGATACTGTTGGTGGGCTGGTTGCCGTCGAAGATCTTGAAGGGCACCAGTTGGGCGATCTCCTCTTCGTTCTTGCCGTCGGCCCGCAGCTCCTCTTCGACCTCCGCGGCCGTCTTGCCGTTCATCAGGGCCTCGGTCTGGGCGAAGAAATTACTCAGCAGGATGGCATGGTGGTCGCCCATCGGATTGTGAGATACGGCGGGCGCGATGAAGTCGCAGGGGATGATCCGCGTACCCTGGTGGATCAGCTGGTAGAAGGCGTGCTGCCCGTTGGTGCCGGGCTCGCCCCAGATGATGGGGCCGGTATTGTAGTCCTCGATCGGGTTGCCGTCGCGGTCAACGCTCTTGCCGTTGCTCTCCATGTTCCCCTGTTGGAAGTAGGCGGGGAAGCGGTGGAGGTACTGGTCGTAGGGCAGGATAGCCTCCGTTTCCGCGTCCCAGAAGTTGGCGTACCAGATGCCGATGAGGGCCAGCTTGGCGGGCAGGTTATCCTCCAGCGGGGCGTGCCGGAAGTGCTCGTCCATGGAGTGCAGTCCGTCCAGCAGCCCGGCAAAGTGGTCGAAGCCGACCGTCAGCGCGATGCTCATGCCGATGCTGCTCGAGAGGCTGTAGCGTCCGCCTACCCAGTCCCAGAAGCCGAACATATTGGCCTCGTCGATTCCGAAGTCCTTTACGCCTTCCGCGTTCGTGGACAGTGCGATGAAGTGCTTGGCCACGTCTTCCTGCTCTCCGCCGTGGTCGAGGAACCACTGCCGGGCGCTGCGCGCGTTGGTCATGGTCTCCTGGGTGGTGAAGGTCTTGGAGGCCACCAGAAAGAGGGTCGTTTCGGGATCCACCTTCTTCAGCACCTCGGTAAGGTGACTGCCGTCGATATTCGAGACGAAGTACACCTCCCGTCCCTCGATCCAGTAGGGCTTTAGCGCCTCGGTCACCATCACCGGTCCGAGATCGGAACCTCCGATGCCGATGTTGACGACCTGCGTCAGCGGCTTGCCGGTGTAGCCGGTGTGGCTGCCCGAGTGGATACGGTCGCAGAATTGCTCCATCCGGTCCAGCACCTCCTTGACCTCGGGCATGACGTCCTGCCCGTCGACCAGGATAGGCCCTCCGGAGCGGTTGCGCAGGGCCACGTGCAGCACTGCCCGCTGCTCCGTGCCGTTGATGATCTCCCCGGTAAACATTTGCTCGGTGGCGGCCTTGACCTGGCATTCCTCCGCCAAGCGGGTCAGCATGTCCAGCGTTTCCCGGGTGATGATATTCTTGGAATAGTCGATCAGGATGTCCTCGAACGACTGGCTGAACTCGCCGAAGCGGTCCGGATCCTGGGCGAAGAGATCCTTCATGTGCCGCTGCTGCATTTCGTGGGCGTGAAGTTCGAGTTCCTTCCAGCTGAGGGTCGTGGTGGGGTTCAGGTTGCTGAGCATGCTTACTGTGGGTGGTTGATTAGGCATAGATACGTCTCACCCCCAATATTGTGCGCCGCGGCGGCCTCCGGGCACCCTCCCCACACGGTATGCACGAACATCGGCCGGTACCTCCTGTTTTAAAAGTACCAACGCCGGGCCCGCCCGGGACGCGACTTATTTTCTAAAACAAACCTTCAAGAATGAAATCTTTATATTCCAGCCTGGCAGCCCTGATGCTGCTTCTGGCGCTTACCCCAGCCTCCGTCACCGCCCAAACCACCGACATGTCTGATGAGGACATGACCCAGTCGGAGACCAGTGACGCACAGACTATCGCGCAACTCGCCGCCGATAATCCCGATCTGAGCACCCTCGTCGCCGCTCTCCAGGCTTCCGGCTACGATGCACCCCTTTCGGACGCCACCGCCAGCTGGACGGTTTTCGCCCCCACCAACGAAGCCTTCGATGCGCTGCCCGCCGGTGTACTTGATAACCTCATGAAGCCTGAGAACGCCAATACGCTGAAGTACATCCTTATGTACCACGTATCGCCCAATGTGATCCGTTCTACCGACATCGCTTCGATGATCGAGGAATCCGACAACGGTGAGATCAACCCCGAAACTCTTCACGGCAACCTCACCGTGAGTGATAATGATGGCAAAGTGATGATCACCGACGCTACGGGACGCAAAGCCACGGTAACCCAGGCCGATATAGTCGCCAGCAACGGTATCGTACACGTTATTGACAAGGTGCTCGTACCCACCAACGTGGATGTGTCTACGCTCGCTACCGATCCCGCCATGGCTATGGAAGCCATGAAGGCGGACGCCGAGCAAGCCGGAGAAGGTGCCTTAAACGCAGTGAAGGAAACCGGCAGGGAAGTAGGCCAGGCCGTAGGTAACGCCGCCGATAATGTAGCCGACGCCACCTCCGACGCTTATAAAGCCACTAAGGAGGAAGTGAAGGAGACCTACAACGAGGTGACCACCAGTGAGCAAGGCGACATGGATGACATGGACGACAATACCACCACCTCCACCATGAACCGCAGCGCGGCCAACACCGCCAGCATGCCCGACGCCACCATCGGTGAGATCGCCGCCAGCAACAACAATTTCAGCACCCTGAACCAGGCCCTAAAGAGCGCCGAGTTGGAAGATCTGCTGAACAGCAATAGCCAGTTCACCGTATTTGCCCCCACCAACAACGCCTTCAGCGCCCTGCCCGACAGCGTATCCAGCAGCCTCATGCAGGCCGGTAATCAGGAGATGCTGAAAGGTGTGCTCGCTTACCACGTAGTAGCCTCGAAGATCTCGGCTGCCGACCTCATGAAGGCCATCGAGAAGAGCAACGGATACTTCCGCATCCATACCATGGGCGGTGGAAGTCTGATCGCTTCGCTGATGGACGGTAAAGTGGTTCTCACCGACGGAAACGGCGAATACGCCACCGTCACCGATACCGATATCGAAGCCAGCAACGGCGTGATCCACGTCATTGACGGCGTTTTGACGCCCCGCAACTAAGGCACGCCCCACAGAAAAAAAGCGGCTGTTTCCCCCGGGAGGCAGCCGCTTTTTTCGTGCGACATACTACCGAAATGAAAGTACGCTCATAGAACTTTCAACTATAACCATTGCGTTACATATCAATTTATGAAGCGTTTTTTTTGTCCACCTACTACCCAACGATCTACACCTAACGGAACGGACTCTTCGATGGGTCGATGGTGATAGTATCCTGCTTTTGGACTGTTAATTTGTGAGAGACGCTGTGAACGCAGTCTGGCTTATTTGCAAGGATGTTATATCTCTGCGGGGCGTTGTTTGAGCTCCGTTCCGATTTCGACGGTTGCCGGTGCGCCGCTTACCTTGGCGGGGTTCAATCCCCACGCCATGTCCCCCATCCGGATCCTTTGCTTTCTGTTGCTCCTCCCCGGCACCTGCGTCCTCGCCCAGGCCCCTACCCCCGCCGCCCAGCGCGACGCCGGCTACGCCCAACGACTCGACCTGCAACGAGACTCTCCCCTCCACGGCCTCCCCTTTACGAATATCGGTCCCAGCATCATGAGTGGCCGCGTCACCGATATAGCCGTGGACCCCGAAGATCCCACCCACTTCTACGTGGCCTACGCCAGTGGCGGACTCTGGGAAACCGTCGACAACGGCAGCACCTTCACCCCGAAGTTCCAGCAGGAGGCAGTGATGACCATCGGGGATATTGACGTCCACTGGCCCAGCCGCACCATTTACCTCGGCTCCGGGGAAGTCAACAGCAGCCGCAGTTCCTACGCCGGTAACGGGGTATACAAGAGCACGGACGGCGGGGAGCAGTGGACCCACCTAGGGCTCGAGGAAAGCCATCACATCGGACGGGTAATCGTGGACCGCCAGGATCCGCGCCATATCGTGGTCGCCGCCCTGGGCCACCTCTACGGGCCTAATCCCGACCGCGGCGTCTACCACAGCACCGACGGCGGGGAGACCTGGAACCGGACGCTCTACGTCAACGACAGCACCGGCGCGGTGGACCTGGTGCAGGACCCCCGTAAACCCAACGAGTGGTTCGCCGCCACCTGGCAGCGGGAGCGGAAGGCCTGGGATTTCACCGAGAGCGGAGCCGGCTCGGGGATCTATCACAGTAAGGACGGTGCGAAGACCTGGTCGCTCGTCACCCGCGAATCCGACGGCTTTCCCACGGGCGAGGGCGTCGGCAGGATCGGACTGGCCGTGAGTTACGACGGCCGGGGCCGGCGGCACGTCTTCGCCAGCCTCGACAATTACTTTCTGCGCGATAAAGAGCAATCCGATACCAATACCCTCAGCAAAGACCAGTTGCGGGTGATGCCGAAGGAGGACCTGCTGCGACTCGAAACCTACCTGCTCGAGGATTTCCTCCGCAGCAACAGTTTCCCCCGGGAACTGGACGCGGAAACGGTGCGCGCGAAGATCGAGTCCGGCGACGTATCCCCCCTCCAGCTGGTGGAGTACCTGGAGGACGCCAACAGCACGCTGTTCGACACGCCCGTCAAGGGCTTTGAACTGTACGAGACCACCCATGACGGCAAGAAGTGGCGGCGGACCCACGAGGACTATATCGACGACGTCTACTACTCCTACGGCTACTACTTCGGAGCGCTGGCGGTGCATCCCGATGACCCCGCTACCATCTATGCGATGGGCGTGCCGATCATCAAGTCTACCGACGGCGGCAAGACCTGGTCGGGCGCCAATGGCGACAACGTCCACTCCGACCACCACTTCATGTGGATCAATCCGGAGCGGCCCGATCACCTGATCAACGGCAACGACGGCGGCGTCAACATCAGCTACAACGGCGGCAAAAGCTGGTTCAAGGCCAACGTACCGCCCGTGGGGCAATTCTACGCCATCGCGGTCGACGACCACCCCGACGGCTACCGCGTATACGGCGGACTGCAGGACAATGGCACCTGGCGCGGCCCCCACGACTACGAAGCGGGCACCGACTGGCAGCAGGACGGCAAGTACCCCTACGACGCCCTCTTCGGCGGAGACGGCATGCAGGTGCAGGTAGACCCGCGCGACAACGAGACCGCCTACGTAGGCTTTCAGTTCGGCAATTACTACCGCGTCAACCTCAAGGAGGGGACCCGATCCTTCCTGACGCCGCGGCACGAACTCGGGCAGCGCCCCTACCGCTGGAACTGGCAGGCCCCCATCCTGATCAGCCCCCACCAGCCGGATATTTTCTATATGGGGTCCAACCACCTCCACCGCAGCTTCAATCGCGGCGACGATTTCGAGACCCTCGGTCCGGACCTGACACGGGGCGGCCGCCCGGGTGACGTGGTCTTCGGCACGCTGACCACCATTACGGAATCCCCCATCCGCTTCGGACTGCTTTACGTCGGCAGCGACGACGGCCTGATCCACCGCAGCAAGGACGGCGGGCAGAACTGGGAAGCCCTTTCCGGTGACTATCCCGACAGCCTGTGGGTAGCCCGCCTCAATGCTTCGCACGCGGCGGAAGGAACGGTCTATTTAGCCCTCAATGGTTACCGCAACGACAACTTCGAAAGCCACGTGTACCGCAGCACCGACTATGGCGACCGCTGGACACGCATCGGTACCGATCTGCCGGAGGAGCCCGTGAACGTCATCAAGGAAGACCCCCACAATCCTGCCCTCCTGTACGTGGGTACGGATCATGGCCTGTACATGAGTATGGATACCGGCACCACCTTCACGGCTACCACTGCCCTACCCGCGGTGGCGGTGCACGACGTCGTAATCCAGCCTTCCGCGCGGGATCTGATCGTCGGCACCCACGGCCGCAGTATTTACCGGGCTAATGTGGGCCTGCTGGAGGCGGTGGCCGGGCAGGCTTCCCCCACGCTCACGGTAGCGGAAATTCCCGATCAGCGCTACTCCGGACGCTACGGGTCGGCCAGCTGGTACACGGCAAGTACCGCCCCGAAGATCACCCTGCAGGTATACAGCCCGGATGCGGACACGGGCGCCAAGGTCTCCGTGACCAGCGAGGGAGGCACCGTGCTCTACGAAAACACCGTAAGCCTCAGGGCGGGAATCAACACCTTGGAATACGACCTCAGCTTCAACGGGGCCCGCGCCGGTGACCTGCAGCAGGCGCTGAACAAGGACCGCAAGGATTCCGAAAAGCCGGTGGTCGTGGAAGCGGCCGAAGACGGCCAGTTCTACCTCCGCCCCGGCAATTATACCCTTACCGTGGCGTCGGGCGGTCAACGCGCGGACACTCCACTGACGGTGAAGTAAGCCTAACCGTGCCGGCCCGCATCGCCGTATTCCACCTGCCCCTCACCCGGCTGGACGGTCTCGGAAAAGGCCAGCATAATGATACCGAGACCTGCGATGGCGATTGTAAAAAAAAACAGCCACCCTGGATTGCTCCGGGGTGGCCAGTGGGTGCCTCGCCGCTAGGCTGGTGGTAGTGTGCTTACGGTTTAAGGACGACCTTGATGCAGCCGTCTTCCTTGTCCCGGAACTTTTTGTACATGGCGGGAGCATTCTCCAGTGGTTCCGTGTGGGTGATAAGAAAGCTGGGGTCGATCTCTCCCTGCTGGATCTTATCCAACAGCGGTTGCATGTAGTGCTGTACGTGGGTTTGTCCCATCTTCCAGGTGAGGCCCTTGTTCATGGCCGCACCCATCGGAATGGTTACCGTCTGGGCGTATACGCCGGGGATGGACAGGGTGCCCCCCTTGCGGCAGGCCATGATGGCCTGTTGCAGGACATAGGGGTGATCGGTCTGCAGGTGGGCCGTTTGCTTGAGGGCATCGGCCGCGGCGCCGACCATATTGGAGGCGTGCGACTCGGCGCCTACGGCGTCGATACAGCGGTCGGGGCCCCTGCCGCCCGTCATATCATTGAGTTTGCCGACGACATCGTCGACTTCGGAGAAGTCGATGGTTTCCACCTGACAGTGGGTCCGGGCCATTTCGAGGCGCTCGGGTACTTGGTCGATGGCGATGACGCGTTCGGCGCCCATCATCCAGGCGCTCTTCATTGCGAAAAGGCCAACGGGACCACAGCCCCAGATGGCCACGGTGTCTCCCGCTTCGATCTGGGCGTTCTCGGCCGCCATGTAGCCCGTGGGGAATATGTCGGATAGGAAGAGGACCTTCTCATCGGGGAGGTCGCTTTCGATCTTGATGGTGCCCAGGTCAGCGTAGGGTACGCGGAGAAATTCCGCCTGTCCGCCGGGGATGCCGCCCAGCAGGTGGGAGTAGCCGTAAACGCCGGCGGGGCTGTGGCCCATGGCCTTTATGGCGTTCTCCGGCTTGGGGTTGGAGTTATCGCACATCGAGTACAGGTCCTGCTCGCAGAACCAGCAATGTCCGCAGGAAATGGTAAAGGAGACGACCACACGGTCACCTTTCTTGATCTTCTTGACGTCGGAGCCGACCTCCTCCACGATACCCATCGGTTCGTGGCCGATAATATCACCGGCCTTCATCATCGGCACGAAGCCATCAAAGAGGTGAAGGTCGGAACCGCAGATCGCGGTGGACGTGATGCGGATGATCGCGTCGGTTGGTTTCTCAATCCTGGGGTCGGGGTGGGTGTCGACGCGAACGTCGCCTTGCCCGTGGTAGGTTAATGCTCTCATGGGGGTATGTTTTTCTAACATACCTGAAGACAGGGGACCTAGTTCAGTCGGAAGTTTTGTTAGGCCGCCGAATCACGAAGGAATATCCCGGGTGCACCGGTAACCGTCAACTATTACCCTAAAACGGATACCCGAAGCCGATCACCAGCCGGATACTCCGATCAACTGGGTCACCTACGAAAGATTGGGGGATCTGGAAATCGGCAACGGCGCTCTCGTAGGGGATCTGAAAGGGCTTGGCCAGGTCGATCCGGAAGATCAGGAAGGTCAGGTCGAAGCGGAATCCGATGCCGTAGTCAATTCCCAGTTCGTTAATGAAGGCCGTGGTGCGCAAATCGGTGTCGAGGGGCTCCGCCTCCGTTTTGTACGTCCATACATTACCTGCGTCTACGAAGGCCGCCAGGCCGATCAGTGAGGTGACCTTGTGGCGGATCTCCACGCTGGATTCCAACAGCAAGTTGCCGTAACCGCCCAGGGTCAGCAGGTTGTTATTCTGTGGAGCGGTGCGTCCGGGGCCCAGTTGCCGGGGAGCAAATCCGCGGAGACTGTTCGGACCGCCGATCGAATAAAGGTCAAAGTAGGGAACGATGGCACGCTCAGTCAACGGATAGGCTACCCCGCCGTGTATCCGCATGGCGAGTTGGGTGGCCTGGGTAAAGTTGTGGTAGTAGCGTAAGTCGGTCTCCACCTGGGGGTAGATACTCTGGATGCGGTCACCCCGGGTATTATCGGCCGTAAGGGGGAAGATGTTATTGAAGTTCATGGACAGGTACTGCTGCCAGAAGAAGTTGTTAGTATCCTCACCGTCGAGCCGGGTATCGTAGGTCAGCGTATAGTTGGGGCTGTACACGATCATTCGGTCGAAGCGACTGGCGGCGGTGGCGCTGTTGTCGGAGCTCCCGTTGATGCCCAGGCTGTTCGCCAGCTGTAGCACTCCGGCGTCGCGGATGACCGGATCCTGTATCCTTACCGATAGGGGGTTGAAGGCGTGGGTAGTCTTAATCTCCCGCTGCCAGGTGTAGCCGTATTCGGCGCGGATCTGCAGGAGGCTGACGTTCTCGGTGGTCATGGGATCAGTCTCGAGCGTTTGCCGGAGATCTGTCAGCCCGAGGTCCCGGATCTCCTGCCTGAATTTGGAAAGCGTCAGCGAAAGGCTCTCCAGCTTCGCCCCCAGGGAGATAACGGTACCGCTGGTGATCAAATGGGGTACGATTTTTCGCCGGTAGGGCAGCCACAGCCTTGGAATATTCAGCGTAGCCGTCAGCCCGTATATCCCGGAGCGGGGCACGCGAATCTCATCCTGGTTTCCGAGGAAGACCACGTAGCTGAAATCCCCTTCGAGCTTGAATAGTTCCGCACCGCGGAGCAGGTTCCGGTTGGTGTAGGCCACGCGTACGTTGGGGCCGACGTAACGGGCCGAGTTATAGGTAAGGCCCAGTTCCGCATCAATACGCCGCCGGGGCTGGGGCTCCATATACGCATTGAGGATCAGGGTGGAATCTGACCCGGGCACTTCCTTATAATCCAGGCTAATGTAGCGGAAGGTGTTGTAGCTGGCCAGGCGTTGCAGGGTGCGACGGTGGCGGTCCGGACTGTATAGCAGGCCCTCCTCCACCGCGAAACCCTCGTCGAGGATCTTGGGGCGCAGCGGACAATCGTCGCAGTGAATCTTAAGTCCGCCGGCCTCGGTCACGTGCATGCGGCCGCGGCCGACCGTATCCGTGACGTCCACATTGGGGTAGACGTTCACCTCTACCACGCGCTGCGGCAGCAGGTGGTCCTTGGGCACGTCATTTTTCAGCTTGGCGAGCATGGTCACCTCTTCTTCGCCTTGGACGGTGTCCGCGAGGAAGAGGAAGTCGTTCGCGTTGGCGTAGAAGTACCCCTCGTTTTTCAACGCCTGCTGCCACCGCTGCCGTTCCGCCTTGATGGCGTCCAGGTTATAGCGGTCTCCTTCGCGGATGAGGGTGGCGTCGTTTACGCTGTCGAGTACGTGGGCTACGCTGGTATCCGTCCAGTAGTGGCTTACGGTGTCGATGAAATAGGGTGCACCGACCTGGACGGTGTAGTCGAGACTGACCTCCCGGTTCTTTTCGATGGTGTCTACCGTGTGGGAAGATTCACTCGTGAAATAGCCGATGTTGGCGGCGCGGTTTACGAGCAGGGTATTCACGCCCTCGGCGAGAGCCTGGTCGTAGAAGATCGGCTCCTCCCCCTTGGTCTGCTCGGGGTCGTCGGCGTATTTCTCCGGCTTCTTGCGCTTCTTCTCCTCGAATTTGTAGTAGCGCCAGATATTCCGGTAGCCGATGAGCGGGATCTTCTGGTTGGTGTTCTGGTTGAGGGCGGCCGTCAGGGCGAGGTCGAGCTCGTCGGTAGCCACGCTGTCGGGAGCGGTCACTTCGACCGAGGCACCCCGGTACAGGTATTCCCCGGGGGGCAGGAACTGGGTGACGTTACAGCCCATGGCGCTGATCACGGTAGCGATGAGGAGAAGTCTCCGCATTTACGGTTCGGTTTTATCGGGGCTCCAGAAAAAGCGGTCGAAGTCCTTGCTGTACGTCAGGCGCCCGCCGTAGCGCAGCACGTTGCCGCCGATCAGCACGTCCCGGTCGCGGTCGTTGAAGAACTTCAGGCGCAGGGACCCGTCGGGGTTGATCAGGTACTCGGCGGTGATGTTGTCCAGGTAGGTCTGGTTCGTTCCGGCCACCTCGTCGGCGCCGTCGCTGGCCACCCCGTCGACGCTAACCACTACGCGGTCGTTGAAGAGGGTTTTCCGGAGGCTTACCCGCAGGTTAGTATTGGTGCTACCGTCGGTGGCCTGGTAGCTGTCTAGGCCGAAGTCGAGTTCCACAAATCCTACGTACTGATTGGCGAGGTTGTTGAGGTAACCGCCCAGGGCATTATTGAGGGTAGTATTGGCCAGGCTGGTACCGTCTCCCCCACCCTGATCGATGATTGGGATGTTGAAGCCGCCGAAGGCCAGCAGGCGGAAGGCCGTGGAAGTGAGGCGGCTATCGTCCTGCCGCAGCTGGGCCAGGGCGTCGTCCACCGTGTTAATCCCGAGGTTACCGTACACGTCCTCCGGATACACCACGTCGGTGGTCAGGTTACTGGACATCAGGTCGCCCTTCAGCCCGATCACGACGTAAAAGGTCTGCTTTCTCCGGAGGGTGCCCGCATCGGAGGTCGCGCTGCCCGACATGGCCTCCACCAGCGGCAGCGGGGAAGTCTGCACCTGGTGACGGATGGTCAGGTCGAGGATGGGATTCGCGATGTCGCCATTGAAGGTAACGCTGCTGCCCGGCACGACGGTAAATTCCTTGTTGATTACCTGGTACACGAAGTCGTAGGTCCCCTGCACCAGGTCCACCCGGCCGGTGGCCTCCTGGCTGCCGTCCGGATTAATCTTCAGGGTCATGTTGCCCTCGGCACGGCCTACGAACTGCTGACCGGTGACCGGATCGATGACGACCGTCACTTTCAGATTAGGCTTCACGTCCAGATTCAGCGTCAGGTCCAGTCCGGTGCGTGCCGCGACCAGGCTATCGTTTCCGGCCAGGGTATCGCGGCGGAGGATGTCCGCCCATTGGTACTGTTCCTCGAAAGCGACGATTCCCTCTACGTCCACCAGCCCCTGTGAAGCCAGCGTATATACATAAGTGATATCCGATCCTTCGTTAGTCGTGGCATCTACCTCGACCACCGGCAGAGTGGCGGTGCCGCGGATGTCGACTTTTGCGTTGACCGACATGAAGCCGTAGTAGTCCGGGTTCTGGTCCTTGGTGGAATTAATGGCGGTGAAGTTCCGCGCGTTCACCTGCATGTTCAGGCGGATATCATCCATGGCATCGAGGACGATGTTACCCGTTACCGCGGCGGTGTTGCCCTTCGTGTCGATGATCTGCAGGCCGTTGGCGAAGGTGATCTGCTGATCCTCGAATACGATGGGGTTGGTACCGAATTTGAATCTTTCCCCCAGGAGGCTGATTACCAGGCTGGCATCGCGGAAGGCCAGGCGCCCGTCGAGGATCGGATTGGCAATGTCACCCTTCACCGCGATCTGTCCTTCGAGGTGACCCTCCGTGTCCTCTAGGTAGCCCAGACTAAAGGGCTCGGCGCTCTTTAATTGCAGGGCATTCACGTCGAGCATCAGGTCCATCGGTCCGTTGAGCTCATAGGTGCCGGTAACGGCTACCTCGTTACCCCCACCCTTCAGCCAGACGTCCAGGAGGTAACTCTGCTCGTTGGGAGAGGTCACCTTGGCCGTGAGGTCTCCCAGCAGCGTACCGGTGTAGGCCAGACTATCGATGGTGAGGTCGGTGCTGATACCCAGGTTGGTGAGGGCATTGTCCAGTCCCACCGTACCGTTGACGGTACCCGAGGCCGTCTCTTCCTCCGAGAAGATAAGGCGGCTGGGAGTGCGGAGGTTAAAGTCCTTGAAGGTGACGACCACGTCGTTGGGATTCACGGTTTCCGCGCGGAGCGACTGTCCGGCGTGGGACAGCACCACGTCCCGAACGATCAGGGTGGTGTCGTAAAGCAGGATCTCGTTATCGGCCGGTACGGTCCAGGTTTCGAAGTTCAGGATCTGATCCTGGTCGAGGCGCACGATGAGCGAGTCCCCCGACTGGTCGATATAAGTGCCCAAGTAGTGGCGCAGGCTGTCCGCTTCAGTGTAGAGTTTCAACTCCAGTTTAAGCTGGTTGTCTACGGTTTCACCAGAGATGACGGTACGGCCCAGCTCGAGGTTGCCGTTGAGGTTCACGTCGGCCCAGTCCGCGTTGAAGTTCATGGAAGCCGTATCACCCACCGCTTTCATAGTAAGGTTGCGAGCCTCCAGACCCGCGTATTCAACCTCGGGTACATCCAGGCTAAAGAGCAATTCCGGTGCGGCGTCGCGGTAGAGCAGCGACAAGGAGAGCGGCGATAGTTGCGTGAGCCCGTTGATGATACCACCCGTCAGCACCTGGGGGCGCTTGAGGTGAAAGGCTACGTCAACCTCACTGCCACGTTCCACCGGATCGGGTTGCCGGAGACTTTCGTCCCAGTAGGCCAGGATGAACGTCACCATTTCCTGGGGGGTCGACAGGGGATCGAAATAACCCAGCACCTCACCGTCCATGATGTCGGAGCGAAGGTAGATCTGGTTGTCCCAGTTGTGCATGGCCGCGGTGAGCAACAGGCTGTCGATGAAGCTGCTTCCCTCCTCCCCGCGCAGTACGAAGTTGTCGAGGCGGACGCGGGCGTCCAGGTCGTAAGGGTCGATGCCTTCAGTGCGCGCCTCCAGTTCTCCGGAAACCTCCATGGGTACGGCCGTGAGATTCCACTGCTTCAATTGAATGCGCTTCACGTCCACCAGCGCCTCGGCGAAAATGGAGCTGTCCGCATTGACGATATAGCGGGCACTACCGTCGGCGAGGAAGTCCGGGTGAAGGATGTCGAACTGCGCGGCGTAGCGATTGTCGGTGACCGTAGCGGTAAGGTCCAGCAGCGAGTCCCCCGAGGTGCGGCTTACGAAGGCGTCGATGGCCAGGTCCATAGTCGGTTCCAGGCGACCGGTCACGTCCGCGCGGAGATCGAGGGGGCCGAGTCCGAGAGTGAGCAGGCTGTCGCGCATAGCGCCGGTAAAGAGGTCCGGTACACTGACGTTCGTCAGGTCGGCCGACACGTTCAGGTCTTCGGGATTGTAGCGGCCCTGCAGGTTCCAGTTGCCGTTGGAGGTTTCCAGGGGCACCTCGAAGGTGAGGTCGGTCAGCGATCCGGAGATGCTGGCATTGCGCACCCGCAGGTTGGGAATATTCAGGTTGGCCGGCAGGAGGCTGTCGGGTAGAATGGCCCGCACGTCGGCAATGTTGATGCCCAGGTCGCTTACTTCCAGATTGAGTGCCAGATTGTCCGGATCGGTCACGTTCCGAATGTTGCCGTTGATGCGGGCGTAGGTACTGTCGCCGGGCAAATTGAGACGCAGGTTAACATCGAGATTTTCGATGGGTCCGCTCACGGCGCCGCTGCCGCGCACGTAGTCGGGCAGGGTGTAGTCTTCGGGGAGAGAGCCCGGCGGCACGTAGGCCAGAATGGTGGCCCGGGTAGCCAGCAGCGTATCCAGTTTGACATCGAGGCGGGTACTGGGGTAGGTAGTGACCCCGTTGACTACGCCGCTGGTACGGATCCGGCTGTTAAGCCCGTTACCGAATACACGGTCCTCCAGGGCGTAGAGGTTCAGCTGCAGTCGCTCGTTCTGGTAGTCGGCCTGTCCTTCGGCCACGATGCGGCGGGGCCAGTCGATTCCGGGTGGCAGGGTGCCGGCGGGCAACAGCGGGAGCAGGGGACCGGGAGTGATATTGAGCTCGCGGAGGTAAATGCGACCGCCCGCCTGCTGGGGGTCGAGGATGTTGTTGGCCTGTCCACTGGCGCGCAGCTTGATACCCGGCCCGTCCAGGCTGATGCGGCCGATCTCCAGGTTCGCCACCGTACCATTGGCGCGGACGCTGAACGCGAGACGGTCGTTCATATTATTCCGCACGACGGACTCGGTCGCCAGATCGGGGGCGATCAGGGCGACGTCCTGCAGTCCCACGTACCCATCTAACTGTGCCCGGGCGACCAACTCTTCCAAATTGGCGGCGGCAAAATCGTAATCGATGGCCGTGTCGTCACTCTTCAGTTCGCTGTGGTTGGTACGCAGGGTGAAGTTGCGGAGCGCGAGGTAGTTGGGATCGTAGGTGATTTCCCCTTCCGTTCGCCGGATGGCCAGTCCGCTGCGTTCCACCGCGCTCAGCTGGCGAAGCTGGAGGTGAAGCGAGTCCACGAGGTAGGCGATGTCGGTGGCTTCCGCTTCCACGCTGTCGAGTGCCAGGTGATTGTAGTCGATGCCCGGTCCCTGCAGGGAGTCCAGCGGGGTATCCATGCGGAAGGAAAGGTCCCGGAGCTGGAACAACTGCCCGCGGAAGGCGATACTGTCGCCCGCCACTACGTCGGCGCCTTCGAGGTTGACGTAGGGCAATCCGGTTTTGATCTCGAGACTATCCATGGAGAGCGCCAGGCTGCTTTCGGAGATCGTGATGCGCCCGGCCTGCAAAGCGAGGGGGGCGGTTTCGGTGACCGTGGTATCCACCGGCAGGGAACTTTCCCCGATGGTGATCGCGGCGACGGCGCCCTCCAGCTCAAGCTGGTCGAGCCCGAAGTTCATCGTATTGAGGTCGGCCTTGTCGATGGTGCCCTCCAGGCGGCGTGCAGTGACATCGGCGAGGATACCAACCGGATCGTCCTGATAGAATATATCCGCATTCGTTAGGCTCAAGTCAGCACCGTTCAGGTCGATCAGAAAACCACCGGAACCGGCGGCCACGGAATCCGCCTGTGGGCTGTCCTTCATGGCTACGCTGTCGACCTGTGGAGCCAGGGCGTCGAGCATGAACTGGATGTTGCTGCTGGAATCGGTGGTCACTACGTTGGCGTAGACGTCGCGCAGGGTGACCTCGTTGATGTCGACGGTAGACCGGATGAGCGACCACATATCGATCCCGACGCCGAGGTAGCCCAGGCGGGCGATGGTGTCTCCGGCGGGGTTGTTGACGTAGAAATCCTCGACTTCCAGGCGGGTAGGAAATTGAATGGAAAGCTCCCCGATGCCGACATCGGTATTCAGGGTATTGCTGGCGATCTTTTCCACCTCCCGCGTAATGCGGTCCTGCACGTAGGGGAGCTGGATCAGGAGAAATACCAGCACGAGCAATCCGAGGACGGATACCACCAACCAGAAGAAGAACCGTCCTATCTTTTTACCTATGTGTGCAGCCAATTGGGGTATGCTTAATCAAATCGTATTGAGCCGTAACGGATGCCTAATTAGAGTGTTCGCGGGTGTGGCCGGCATAATACCCGATTCGTCGCGGGTCAGTCGACCTGCACCACCAGTCCCTTCAGGTACTCTCCCTCGGGATGGTAGAGGCTGACGGGGTGGTCGGCACCCTGGGCCATGCGGTGGAGTATGCGGGCGGTGCGCCCGGATTCGAGGCCGGCCGCCACTATGGTATCCCGGAACAATTGGGCGTCCACTACGCGGCTACAGCTAAAGGTGAAGAGCAAGCCACCCGGGGCGAGGGCACGGATCGCGCGGGCATTGAGGCGCTTGTAGGCCTGCACCGCCTTGTGGCGGCGGTGCTTGTTCTTGGCGTAGGCCGGAGGGTCCACCACCACGATGTCGAAGGAGCCCGGCTCCACGTCCTTCAGGAATTCGAGTACGTCGGCCGTATGCACCGTGTGGCGGTCCCCGAAGTCACCGTTGCGGGCCACGTTCGCCGCGGTGAGCTCGGTAGCCCCGGCACTCAGGTCCACGCTCTGCACCTGCGCCGCGCCGCCCAACAGGGCATACACCGAGAAGCCGCCGGTGTAGCAGAAGGTGTTGAGTACGCGCTTGTCGCGGGCGTAGCTTCCCAGGAGCCAGCGGTTGTCGCGCTGGTCGAGGAAGAAGCCGGTTTTCTGCCCGTTCACGAAATCGACGAGGAAGCGCCGGCCGTTTTCCAGCGCCACGATCTCCCCTACCGCTTCGCCCGCCACGGTGGCATTTTCCGCCTGCCCTGCATAGCGTTCGGGCAGCACCGAGGCACTTTTGTCGTACACCGAACCGATGCCTTCGAAGCGCAATAGGGCGGCGGCGATGCGGTCGCGCTGCCGGTGCATGCCAATGCTGTGGCACTGGATCACGGCTACCGAGGCGTAGCGGTCGACCACCAGACCCGGCAGGCCGTCACCCGCCGCGTGCACCATCCGGTAGGCGTTCGTGAGCGGATCGGATGCCAGCCCCAGGTTAGTCCGCAGGCGAAGGGCCGCGGTAAGGCAGCGGTCGAAGAGATCCTCCGGGAACTCGCTCGCCCCGAAGTGAAGCATCCGCACCCGAATGCTACCGGCCTGATAATGACCGACTCCGAGCGGCTGACCGGCAATATCTTCGACGCGTACGGTCTCCCCGTCCTCAATGCCGTCGGCTTCGCGCTCGACGGCGCCGGAAAATACCCAGGGGCTATAGCGCTGGACCGCGCCTTCGCGGCCGCGTTTGAGGGTGATAGCTTTCATGCGGGGCTTTTGACCGGCGAAGGTAGGCACCCCCAGGCGGGGCCGGCGCAACAAATTTGAATCACGGGGATACTAGTGGATCGTATTTCAGCGTTTAGGAGCCGTCCGCCGGTATTGAGGCCGGACCCTCCCTGACTTCGGGTCCGGGGTCCGCTCCGCTCCTGCTCTCGTCCGCAGTCTTGCCAAACCTCCCGGACACGTTTTTATCGTATTAGTTTACCGAACGTCTAATTATGTAGCCGTTCAACACCACCCAATTTCCCCATTCGCCTAATCGGTGTCGCGCCTGATGCGCCGGCCGATGTATTAAAACCTACTCATAATGAAGTTTTCGTTTTTCTCCAGCAAACTGCTGGTAGCCCTGACCCTTATGTTTTTCACCTTCAGCTGCGGCAAGGACGAGCCCGCCACCATGGGCGGCGAGGCCGAAGGAGACTTCTCCGTGGAGATGACCGACGCTCCGCTCGACGACGCCAACGTACAGGCTGTCTTCGTGACCGTTGCCGACGTACGCGTAGACGGACAGTCGCTGGAAGGATTCAGCAGCACCACCGTAGAAATCTCCGCCCTTACCAACGGTATGACGGAAACCCTCTTCGACGGTAAGCTCGCCGCCGACAGCTACTCCAAGCTCGAGATCGTATTGGAAGACGGCCTCACCGCCGTCAACGGCGGCCCCGGCTGCTACGTACTCAACGAGAACAACGAAAAAGTTGCCCTCGAAGCCGCCAACGACGGCGTCATCACCCTGCAGAACAGCAACTTCACCGTAGCCGAAAACAGCAGTGTCGCGGCCGTGGTCGATTTCGACCTCCGTAAGGCCCTCGTCCGTGCCGATGACGAGTCAAAGCCCTACCGCTTCGCTGCCGAAAGCCGCCTGGACCAGTCCCTGCGCTTCGTCACCAAAGAGCGCAGCGGCACCCTCACCGGTAAGATCACCAACGATACCGAAGAGGAGGGAGAAATCGTAGTCTACGCCTACACCAAGGGTACCTACCAGGCCAGTGAGGCCGAAGGCAGCAGCGACGACGAACTGTTCCTCAATGCCGTAAGCAGCACCCGCGTCGCTTCCGACATGACCTACAAGCTTTCCTTCCTCCAGGAGGGTCAGTACGAGCTCGTAGCCGTATCCTATAAGGATTCCGACGCGGACGGCCAGGTAGAGATGCAGGGCAACTTCCAGCTCTCCACCACGGGCGGCCTGAACCTGCTCGGTCTCTCCGTACAGGGTGAATCCACCACTACCGCCAACTTCACGCTGGGCGCCTTCCGCAACTAGGCACCCCCCCGCAGGAATAAAAAACCCCCGGCGAACTCGCGTTCACCGGGGGTTTTCTCATTGGGCTACTGACCGGTCAGCGCGCTGTTCATCATACCCAGCAGGGTGCTATCCTTATAGCGGGCGATGATCTCACGCTGGTTCTGGTTCCAGGCCTCGCCCATACTGACGGGCAGCTCGTTGAGGGGCTGAAACGCGCCGAGTCGGTCCTGGGGGTAATCCTGGTACAGGTTATCGTAGTGGGTCTTGAGGTTGCCGAGGAGCCGCTGGTAGCGGGTTCGCAGGTCCTTCAGCTCACCGCGTACGGCCTGCATGCGCAGCTCCTGGGTATCCAGGAACTCCAGGGATGCCCGGTCGAGTTCGGGAAACTGGGTCACGATCGCGTCGTAGGAGGCCGTGAAGTTGATGGTGTTGCCGTTGATGAAGTCCTTACGTGGCCGGTCGGTGATGTCATCGAGGATCTGCCACTGCACGTTCTCGAGTTCCTCCATCAGGGAGCGGGCGATCATGACGTCCTGGTTGATCTTGTTTTGCAGGTCGAGGTCCTGGCCCATGAATTGCTGCAGGATGGAGATGTACCGCTGGTACTGCTGGTTGCGGGAGTTCAGGTCCTTCACCTTACGCAGCGTTTCCTCGTCCTCGATGGGGTCGAGGCGAATTTTACTGCCCCGGTTGTCCCGGAAGTAGTGGGTGCCGTCGAGCTCGATCACGTCCTGGGTGTTCCCCTTGCTGTCGGCCACCGCCAGGGCTCCCTTGAAGGATTTGCCGAGCAGTCCGATGAGGGTGGAGAATTTGCCGCCCAGCAGCAGGTTATCCACGGTGAGGGCAATGTCCTCGAAGTTGAACTGCGAGATGTCGCGCCGCACCTGCATCAGTTCCTGCTTCTCGCTGGCGTCCGCCTTCTGCACGAGTTGAATGAAGTAAGACTGGAACTCGGGGGATCCAAAGGGATTGTAACCCTGCGTTTTAAGGCGGGCGAGTCCGGCACTTTCTTCGCGTCCGATCAGTTCGCGCAGCACCTTGTGGTAGCTTTCCACCCGCTTGAGTTCCTCGGTGTAGCTGGCGCGCAGGGAGCGGTAGCGGTCCGGTTTCGAGCTGAGCTGGCTGTCATACTGCTGCTGGTTGCGGATGTTTTCCAGTCCGTACTCGGTGTAGGGGATCACCTCCGCCCGGGATAGAATGAAGTAACCGTTCTCCGACTGGAAGGTGACCTCTACCTCGTCCACTCCGATGGTCTGGGTCAGGTAGTAGATCTGCCGGTAATTGTCGGCCCCGCTGAAGGGGTAGACGCTGCGGGCCTGCTCGATCTCCTTATTGTCGGAGATCGGGAGGATGGTGATGCTGCCCTTCAGGTCGGGGTTATCGATGAAGATGCTGCTGTCCTTCGAGCCGATCAACCGGGCGTAGACGACCACCTGCCCGATGTTTCGCGCCGGCACTCGCAGGATGGAAGTCCCCTCGATGGAGGTGGTGTAGGTGCCCGACTGCAGGCCGTACACGCTGTCGATCGGCGTATTATACTTGAAATTGATCATTTCCCGGCCGGGCTGGTGGATATCCAGGGTGAGTTTGCCGCCCTCCTGCAGGATCTCGTGCTGGGCGCGGAGCGCGGGTGCCAGGGTCGTGAGGAAGAGCAGGGCCAGCAGGAGCTGCCGGCCGGCGGTTGTACGGAAGGGGGTCGCGCTGCTTTGTTTCTTGTGTTTGCTGATCATAGTGCTGAAGATACCTGGGAGCGAAAACGACGAACGGGACGCGGGATTGTCCGCGGTGCCCCAACGGCCTGCCGGGGAGGGGCAAAATAGGGGTTTTATCCTCCGGGCGCGTCCGCCGTACCTTGCCGCAAAAACCATCGAATACCTCATCGTCGGACAGGGACTCGCCGGTACGCTGATCGGCTACCGGCTGGAAAACCAGGGCCACGGCGTCACCTACGTCGACGCCCCAGGACAGACGGCCGCCAGCGCGGTAGCCGCGGGGATCGTCAACCCCATCACCGGGCGCCGCTTCGTCAAAAGCTGGCGGATAGACGAGCTCTTACCCGAAGCGCGGCAGCTCTACGCCACCCTGGAGGGTGAGCTGGACGTCCGGATTTGGTTCGACCTGCCGCTGGTGCGTACCCTCTTCAACCGGGGGGAGGAGAACGACTGGCTCGCCCGCGGCGGCGACCCCGGCTACCGGGACTACCTGATCGACGATCCCGCACTCGGCC
>JBGTHX010000340.1:0-2365 GCA_041746055.1 Lewinella sp.
TGCCGCCATCGTCATGGATGTCAAAACCGGCGCCATCCGAGCCATGGCCAACCTGGGGGCCGTCAACGACAAGCGCAACAGCTACGCCGAGCAGTACAATTACGCCATCTCCCGCTCCAACGAGCCGGGCTCCACCTTCAAGCTGGCCACCATGATGGCCCTGCTGGAGGACGGATACGTGGACCTCGACAGCGAAGTGGACATTGAGAACGGGGTAAAGAAGTTTTACGACCTCACCATGGAGGACGCGAGCGCCGCGAGCCACAACTGGCGCATCGTATCCGTACGTGACGCTTTCGAGCAGTCCTCGAACGTCGGGATGGCCAAACTGGTGGACAGCCTCTACAAGGACAACGAATTCAGCCAGCGGCTGCGCGACTTTCACCTGGACGCAGAAAGCGGCATCGAGCTGGAAGGCGAGCGCTCGCCCTTTATCAATGACACCAGTCGCGCGGAATTCTCGGGAATTTCCCGGGCGTGGATGGCCATCGGCTACGAAAGCCGCCTCACCCCGCTGCAGATGCTGACCTTTTACAACGCTGTAGCCAATGGCGGAAAGATGATGAAGCCCTACCTGGTCACCCAGGTGGAGCGCGGCGGCCGGGTCCTGGAGGAGTACAAGCCCACGGTGGTCGACGATGAGATTGCCAGCCCCCAGACCATCGAGCAGCTTCAGTCTTTGCTCGAAGGAGTAGTGGAGCGCGGTACCGCTAAGCGCCTGAAGTCGGACCAGTACCGCTTCGCCGCCAAGACCGGCACCAGCCAGCAGAATTACGGACAGCGCAACCGCAAGAAGGAATACCAGGCCAGTTTCGCCGGCTACTTCCCCGCCGAGAATCCTACCTACAGCATCATCGTGGTCGTGAAGGATCCCACCAACGGCGCCTATTACGGCGGCGACGTGGCCGGCCCGATCTTCAAGGAGATCGCCGACAACATCTACAACAGCATGATCGAGGTGCACGAGCCGCTCAACCGCGGTCCGCGCCCCGTCCTCTACGCCGGCGAACTGCCCAGTCGCGACGCCGGCTATCTGCCTGAACTGCTGACCGTGCTCGACTACGTGAACGTCACCGTCGATACCCTCCCGCAGTCGGAGCTCGCCGTGGTGACCGCCGGCGACGAGGCGGTGGAACTGGTGGCCATCGACCCCGCCGGACAGAAGTTCCCCAACGTACGGGGCATGCGCCTGCGCGATGCCCTCTTCGTCCTCGAGAACGACGGCTACGTGGTACACCCCCGCGGGGTAGGCCGCGTGGTCAATATGCGCTGGCAGAGCGACGGCAACGGTAACCGCGGCCGCGACGTAGAACTCATCCTCAACTGATCATGGAGTTCGAACGCCTCATAGCCCCCCTGACCATCCACTCCCGCTCCGGGAACGTGGCGCCCGGCGACGTGACCGGGATCGCTTTCGACAGCCGCAGGGTGCAGCCGGGCTTTCTGTTCGTGGCCGTGCCCGGTACCCGGGTGGACGGCCACGATTACGTGGAGACGGCGGTGAACGCCGGTGCCCGGGTCGTTGTGGCAGAGCCGGGGCGGCTGCCTTCGGAAGACTGGTCCGGTCGGGAAGTCACGCTAATTCTGGTGGACGACAGCGCCGCGGCACTGGCCCTCCTGGCCGACGCCTGGTACGAATCGCCCAGCCGCGACCTGACGCTGGTCGGCGTCACCGGCACCAACGGTAAGACCACCGTGACGACGCTGCTGCACGAACTCTACACCGGGCTCGGCTTCATCGCCGGACTCCTTTCCACCGTGGAAGTGCGCATCGGGACCGAAAAGCGGTCCGCCACCCATACCACGCCAGATGCCCTGGCGATCCACGCCAACCTGGCGGAGATGCGCGATGCCGGGGTGGACTACGTATTCATGGAGGTGAGCAGCCACGCGATCCACCAGAAGCGGACGCTGGGGCTGGACTTCAACGGTGGCGTCTTCACCAACCTGACCCACGATCACCTGGATTACCACGGTACGTTCGCGGAGTACATCAATGCTAAAAAGGCCTTTTTCGACCAGCTCGTTGCCCCGGCCTTCGCCCTGGTGAATGTCGACGACCGCCGCGGCAGCGTGATGGTACAGAATACCGCCGCGCGGGTATTCCGCTACAGCCTGCGCACCAACGTGGACTTCCACGCCCGCCTGATCGAAAACTCGCCGCAGGGCTTGCAGCTGGACATCCAGGGCACCGAAGTATTCTTCAAGCTGCTCGGCCGCTTCAATGCCTATAATCTGCTGGCCGCCTACGGCGCGGCCGTGCTGCTGGGCGCTGATCCCCAGGAGGTGCTGGTCGTACTGAGTGCCCTGCGGGGCGCAGAGGGACGGCTCGAGCACGTCGCCGATCCCGCCGGTCGCGTCACCG
>JBGTHX010000341.1:0-2335 GCA_041746055.1 Lewinella sp.
GGCGGTAGGAAATGGTGAAGGGGCCGGTGCCGGTCAGCTGCACGGGGAGGGGACGGCTCTCTCCCCAGCAGGCCGTGATGTCCTGCTCCGGCAGGTTCAGGGTGGGCGGGTCGCTTGGCAGGGTGGCGGCGCGGCTGCTGAGGGTGGACCCGCAGGCGTCGGTGACCGACAGACCGATGGTGTCCGGCAGGCTGCCGGTGAAGCGGGGGTTGGCCTCCGTGCTGCCGAAGCTCCACTGGTAGGAGAAGGGCGGCACCCCGCCGGTGATCCCGGCGCTGAGGACGGTGCCCTCACTCGGACAGTACAGGAACGGATCCCCCAACCCTAGGGAGAGCGGCTCCATTTCCCGGATAATGAGTCGGACGCTGTCGGTGAAGCAGGCGCAGGGTACGTCGTACACGATCCAGGCGATTTCGTCCCCTTCGGTCAGCGTATCGGCGAAGGCGCGGATCGGCACCTCGGCGAAGGTCTGTCCCGCCGGGATGGTCACGGAGCCGTTTCCGCCCGAGAAGTCCAGGCTGTCGGAAGCCACGGAGTTGGAGGTGACGCGGTAGTTCACCGTCTGGTTGCGCTCGATGTCGCTATCCGGGCCGCGTACCACCCGCATGGTCGCGGGCTGGCAGCCTTCGTAGGCGATGATCGGACTGTTGTCGCCGCCCTCCTCGCTCTCCAGGCTCACGGTGGAACCCAGGTTGAAACTACCGGCTTCGAGGAATACGGCGGAGTCGAGGTCCGAGTCGCGGATGTCGGCGACCACCAGGCGGATGTGGTAGGTGGCACAGGGCTGCACCTTGAGGGTGGCCGTGAGGATCACGGTCTGCCCGTCGTATTCGATACTCTGGAAGCGCGGGCTGTTTTCCGTTCCGCCCCCGCAGTTGGCTTCTTGCCGCGTCTGTACGGACTCGTTGTCGAGGTAGTACTGCTTGTTGGTCTGGTAATTGATGTTGTTGATGCTCACGGGGCGGCGGCTGCCGGGCACATTGGCTACGTTCTCCGCGCCATTGCTGAAGGGCCCGCTGAAGCCCGGCCCGCTCACGAAGAAGCCGAAGATGTCGTTGAAGGCTCCGCCGACGAACTCGCAGTACTCCTCCGAGGCGAACACGTAGCGGAAGGTCACTTCCGACTCCAGGGGTACGAAGTCAAACTCCAGTCCGCTGTGATCGTAGACGTTGCCGGGTGCCAGCGAATCGAGGTCGATGTCGGGGGTGGGACCGCTGAGTACAGATCCGGTGTTGGTGGCGCGGTTGGGGCCGATGGCGTCGCTCACCTTACCGGTCGAGATGATGATGCCGCGGTTGAAGCCTAGGATGCTTTCCTCACCGGTGAAGTAGCCGATGCCCGCGCTGTTTCTGCCGATCTGCCGGACGTTAAAGATGGTCCTGCACTGGTCGTTGGCGAACACCTCCCGTACCAGGCGATCGGCGTCGTAACTGGGGTCCACCACGATAGAGGGGATAGCGGACTGAGCCCCTAGCCCCGCCACTACACAGCAGAATACCCACAGCAACGACAATCTTGGCACCATCTGGTCGGGGTCAAATCTATTCGTGCGGGCTTCGGGCGTAATCTGTACAATCGTAAATTGCCTCTCGCCCATAATAGGTTCGAGGACAGAAGGGCATATAATTGTCCGCCGGAGGAGGAATATCACTAAAACACTTCTCCGGGCGGGTAAATTGTCCGTTTTGCCCCGGGAATTCTGCAGGGGGCAACACGGGAGCTACCCCGCTTGTCTTACTGCCATGTTCGTACTGCTGATCACCATCGTCATCGCCCTGTTTCTGGGGATGTTGTTCGTCAACCTGTACTTCCGGGCAAAGGTACTCCGCGCCTACCGGGATCTGGTGCGTACCGAAGTAGATTTTACCGCCGCGCAGATCCTGAGCGAGCGCCGCATGGAGGAGGAGGTAGTGGCCGCCTATCCCGCCCACGCCGGATCCATCCGGGATTTCGGCAATAACCTGCGCCGCAGTATCCGGATGGCCACGGTACTGCTCCTCCTGATCACGCTGTTCGGCGGTATCCTGATGTACTACCGCAGCTAGTCGTCCACCGTGAGTGTGAAGCCCACGCCATGGATGTTTTCAATTTTGATGGAAGGGTCGTCGCGCAGGTATTTCCGCAGCCGGCTCACGAATACGTCGAGGCTGCGGCCCAGGAAGTAGTCGTTCTCCCCCCAGATCCGTTCCAGGATCTCCCCCCGTTCCAGTACCCTCTCGCGGTGGCCGCTGAGCAGCTGCAGTAATTCCGCTTCCCGGCGGGTGAGGCGGCGGTCCGTGCCGGAGGCCACGTGGGTGAGGCGGAGCTGCCCCGCGTCGAAGGCGTAGCCGCCCAC
>JBGTHX010000342.1:0-2210 GCA_041746055.1 Lewinella sp.
TCCCCGCCAGACCACTTCGCCGGAGGTAAACTCCTCCTGCGCGTAGGCGCTGCCTGCGATCTCCTGCACGGGCTGCACAATGTAGTGGGTGGTGAACCAGTACAGCCCGGCACCCAGCACCAGCGCCGGGTACAGCATCCACTTACGGGGGCGTACCGCCGGATCGGCAATTCCGACGGCCAGTACCAGCAGCAGGACTTCCTTGGAAAAGGTCAGGACCAGGGGAAGCGCCAGAAACAGCAGGACAAAGGGGAAGGTACCCCGGGTACGCCAGCGCAGCCAGCTGGCCACGCAGGGAACGATGCTGAGCAGGACGAAGGCCGTAGCGCCCCCCGCGACCCCCGTGGCCCGGTAGAGGGTACCGAAGTAGGGGTAGTTTTCGTACACGCTCACCAGCGGCGTGAGGTGGCCGGCCATCGCTAAGCCGTAGCCCAGGTAGGCCGAAGCGCCCATGACCAGGCTGCCCCGGCTCCAGGCCCGGATGAGCCGGGCTACGCCGTCCGGCCATCGGTGCAGGTAGGCCGCGACCCCTGCGAAAAGGAGCAGGAGGTAACTACGTCCCAGCCATTCAACGAGGCTGCCCGCATCCGTAGGGGGAGCGAAGGTGGAGACCGCCAGGACCGACAGGTAGGCGGCAAAGCCCAGGGTGAGCGCGGAAGCTTTGGGCCACTCCCGCAGCTGCAGGAGGCGATAGGCGAGTAGCGGCGCGAGCAGCAGGAAGGCGAGCTCGGTCAGCTGAAACCGGCTGCCGAATCCGGGGAGGAAGTAGATCCTGCGCAGGGGCAGCAGGAACACGTAGGCGACCAGCAGCCACCGGATCCAGGGGTCGGCCGCCGCTTGCTTCACTGGCCGTTGAGGACGGGCCCTTCCTTCGACCCCACCGGCTGATTCTCCAGGTAGCTGGCCATGGCCCCGCGATCCGAGCTCCATGCGAGGCGCTTATCGTTGGTCTTCCACTGCTGGTAGCAGCCGAGCAGCCAGCGGGCGGTCGATGCCCCGGTCGCGAAGACCCTGCCGGCGCGGGTGCCTTCGACGATCTCCGTGAGCTCCGGGTCGGCCGGTCCGTTCACCAGGGCCAGGATCGGCCGGCCGGTGGAGAGGTAGTCGTACAGCTTGGCGGTGAGTACGCCGTAGTAATTTTCCGCCGCCCAGTTCAGCAACACCAGTACCTGGGCCTCCTCCTGCAGCTTCTGCGCGGCCGCGGGTGCCACGTAGGGACGGGTATTGCAGTGGATGTTGGGATCCAGGGTCGCTACCCAGCGGGTCCAGAGGTCGTCGTCCTTCCCGCGGTAGATGAGCTCCACTTCCTCGGCCACCACCTTCCCTTCCGCCACCAATGCATTGAGGGCCGCTACCAGGGGAGCGATCGTCTGCAGCGTCTCGTACAGACTTCCCGTATAAACGATGGTGAAGCGTTCGCTCCGGGGGGCCGTGGAAACGGGGGGAAGGCCGAAGAGCCGGTTGCGCCGTACGGTAGCTGCGGGGTAAATTTCCCGGAGGTACTGGACCTGGCCTTCGGACACTCCCCAGACCTCGTCCGCCGGGGAGACCACCCACCGGGCCCAGCGTTTTTGCAGGGCCGCCCACCAGACGTCGCGGCGGACCGGGTCGGCGTGCAGGTCGCGGAAGTCGGCGATCCAGTGCAGGTGGGGGAAGCGCCGCTTGAGCCGGCGGGCGACCAGGTGGTCGGACCAGGGGCGGAAGGAAGAAAAGATCGTGGTGATCCCCTTCGTTTTGATCAGGCGCACCGCTTCCCGGTAGGCCTGGTGCCGGTAGTGGGGACCGCCGTCGTCGGTCAGGTAGAGAAAGGGGAAGGACTGCCGGAGCCGGAGTAGCGGTCCGTAGACCTTCCGGCGGTAGCTGTTGTGGGGCAGGGTGTGGGCGGGACCGTCTCCGCCGACGTAGGCGCGCAGGTCACGGGCCGGAATGGCGGTCACGTGCAGACCGGGCAGGTCTTCGCCGGCAAAATTGCGGTCGCCCCGAACGACGTAGACCTCCTGGTAATGCTGCAGGGCCCAGGTGGCCAGGTGACCCAGCCGGCGACCGGCCACGGCGGGCCGCGGCGGAAAGTAGTTGGTGAGGAAGAGGATCTTGTCCGCCGGCAAGGAAGGTTGAGTTGTGAACAGTCCGAAGACTTACCTAATATGGAACAGCTACGAAAGTAAACGGGAAATGGGATCGTGGATTATTTATGCTTGCCGCAGGTCCGT
>JBGTHX010000343.1:0-13200 GCA_041746055.1 Lewinella sp.
GGTCCGGTGGCTGGAATCCGCCTACCGCACCGCCCGGGAAAGTGAGGAATCGACGCACTTCACCACCATCGTATACAACCTCTACAACGTATACGAGCAACTGGGGAACAGGGCGGGCCTGGAGGGACTCACCCGCGAGGCCGGCCGCCTGGCCCGGTCCTCCGATCAGCTCGCCGACGATAACATCGCCCGGATCCTCTACATCAGGACCTTTTTGGGGGAGAAGCCCGATAGCGCCTACCAGCAGTGGCGGGAAATTCAGCAGGCTTCCGTTGAAGGGGCATTCAGGCAGGATTACCAGATCTCCACCATCGAACTGCTCAACCTGGCCACCCGCCTTCATTTACCGTCGGTGGGTCGGCACATCCGCGAGGCGGAGGCGCTCCTCAAACGGCCCGACCTGCGCATCTACGAATACTTCAGCCTCACCGAAGCCCTGGTCAACTACTACCTGGACCGCCAGGAGGTGAATCTGGCTCACCAGCTCGCCCTCGAGATCGTGGACCATGTCTCCCGCTCGGAAAGGGATATTTCCAGTTTTGCCCTGAATAGCCGGCAGGTCCTCACGCGTACCCAGGCGGCCCGTGGTGACTACGAGGCCGCGTGGCATACCTACGATGACCTCTACCGGATGGCCCGGCAACAAATGGAGCGGACCCAGCAGGAGGCATTGGCCCGCGCGGCCATTTCCATGAACCTGGCCGAAAATGAACGGGCGCGCAGGGAGGCGGAGCGGACCGGAGAGGTCAATCGCATGGCGGCACAGGGCCGTACCCGCCTGCTTTCGGTAGTGCTGGCGTTCTCCGCCGTGGTGGTGTGCGTTTTTCTGTGGGCCTACCTGCGCCTGCGACACGACCGGAGCCTCATCGCCAGCCAGAACGCCATGGTCCAGCAATCGCTGAAGGAAAAGGATATGCTGCTGCGCGAGATCCACCACCGCGTCAAGAATAATCTGCAGATCATCTCCAGTCTGCTCGACAAGCAAGCCAGGAATTCTCCCAACGAAGAGGCGCGCCAGCTCGCCCGCGAGGGGCAGCAGCGGATACGGTCGATGGCCCTGGTGCACCAGAACCTTTCCGAGTCGGACCGCATCCAGCACATCAATATGCGGTCGTACGTGGCCGAACTGGCCCACAATGTCGAGGCCGCACACGGCTGTCCCGAACGGCAGATCAGCCTCCACCTAGAGGTGGGCGACGAGCAACTGGATATCGGAACGGCCATTCCTGTCGGACTGATCCTCAATGAGCTGATCACCAACGCTTACAAGTACGCCTTCACTGGCCGGTCCGGTGGCCTTATCTATGTCGGTCTGGCCCGCTCCGGTCCCCGGTACTTTCTTTCGGTCCGCGACGACGGTATCGGCATCCAGCCCGCCAGTCCGGAACACCGGAACCGGGGATTGGGCATGAACCTGGTGCGTGGGCTTGTCCGTCAGCTCGAGGGGACGCTAACCGAAACCCGCCCCGAAACGGGCACGCGGGTGGACATTTTGTTTTATTCTACTAACCATCAGGTCACGCAGTAGTCCATTGACAGCTTAGCCCCCGTATAGGTAGTGACCGTCACCCACAAACTAGTAATCGTGTCCGCTAACACGCAACCTCAGATCCGCATATTAATCGTCGAGGATGAGTTCGTCACCCTCGACAACCTCCGGGACAGCCTGGAGCGATGCGGGTACACAGTGAGTGGGGATGCCATGTCTGTACAGGAGGCGGTGCAGGTGCTGGATCGGCGGGAGACCGACCTGGCCATCGTAGATATAAACCTGCGGGGGGTGCAGGCCGGGCTGGAGCTTGGGAATATCATCCGCCGGGATTACCGGCTGCCCTTCCTCTACTTGTCCGCCTATTCCGATCAGGCGACGGTAGCCGCCGCCGCCGCGACCAAGCCCTCCGGCTACCTCGTCAAACCCTTTCAGCTGCTCGATCTGCAGAACGCCATCCGCCTGGCGCTGCACCAGGCCCCCGCTCAGGAAGCTTCCCCCGAGCCGGAGGCCGACGCCGGAAAAATCTAGAACAGCCTCTTCGTCAAGGAGGGGGGCGTCCACACCCGCGTGCAGGTGGGTGACATTCTTTACGTCCGGGCCTTCCGGAACTACCTCAAGATCAAGACCGGTACCGGCGATTACCTCGTCCGGCAGACCATGGCCTGCCTGCAGGAGATGCTGCCGGACTATCTTTTCTTCCGTTCCCACCGCTCCTATCCCGTCACCCGCATTTTCCAGTGCATCCGGATCAGTACACCTCCTAGCGTGGTATCTGTGCTACTCCACGTAGTAAGCCCCTTCCGTGACCCACTCGCCCGCCCCCGGGGCGCTGAAGGCTACGAATCCGTCCGCTTCGCTGGCATCCGGCAGCAGCGTCCGCACGAAGCGGTCACCCTCCTTCCGGAAGCCGTAGTACTCCTGCCCCTCCTTGATCGTTCCCGACCGCGGTAGGCCCCGCACGGGTCGTTCGCCCACATTGATGGTAGCCGTCACGAAAAGACCGGGCACCATGCCCTCCGGCGCCTCTTCCTTAATGTGGCAGTGGATCTGCAGCGTGGCGGTCTCCGCATGGACCATGGGATTGATCTTTTCCACCTCGGCCCGTCCGCCGGCCCCATGGAAGGGGAGATTGAAAGTCACCTCCTGTCCCTTCTTCAGGTAGGCGATGTCGCGTGAGGGGATCATCAGCTCCAGGTGTACGTGGCCGGTACCCGCGATCTCCATCAGTTCATCGCCCGGTACTACCATGCTGCCCTGGTTGGTGGTGACCGAGTGGATATACCCGCTCGCCTCGGCATAGACCCCTACGGAAGACTGAAATTTCCCTTCCTTAACAAGGCGCTCCAGGTCGATGCCATACTGCCGCAATTCACTTTCGATACCGTTCACCGAGGCTTCCAGCAGGGCCACCTGTCCACGGCTGTCGTCGAGGGCCGCGGCGGTGGTGGCGTCTCCGCCGGCGAGGATGTTCTGCCGGTCCAGTGCCCGCCGGGCGGTGGCCAGCTGGGCCTGCTTTTCCAGCAATTCGCGCTGCCGCTCGATGAGTTGGGGATTGGAAATACGCAGCAGTTGCGTGCCCCGCTTGACGTAATCGCCCGGCAGATAACGAAGTCCGCTGACCTGCCCCTCTAGCCGGGAGTGGACCGAGGTAAAGTCTGTAGGCGGTATCTCGATCCGGCCCGTGCATTCCACGGCGTAACTGATATTCCTTTCCTGGATCGGTCCGGTACGGACCCGGTCCCCGAGCAGGGCACTGTCGGCGGCGGGCGACCGCCGGGCCGATTCGGTTTCAGCCGGCGGGTCTTCTTTTCCGCAGGCGATCAGGAGCAGTAGGAGAAGGACGAGCAGGGAGGTTCTCATATCAGTTAGGGGTATTCGTAAGGAAGCGCAGTTCGGCGAGCAGGCGGTAGTAGGTACGCAGTTGCTCCAGGCGGTTCTGGCGTTCGGTGAGGAGGGATTCGATGAGCTGGCTATAGGTTAGGAAACTGATCGCGCCCTGACCGAACTGCAGGGTGGCAATGCGCAGGATACGCTCCCGCCCGGCCTCGGCGGCGGCGTCGTTTTCCTGGAGGGAAGACTGTAGACCGTCGAGGCTTTCCCGGAGAAATTGAATGCGCAAGTTGCGGTCGCGGGTGTAGCGGTCGCGCTCAAGGGAAACCTGCTGCCGTTGCAGGTCCAGTTGCTCGCTCCTGGCCCGGCCGGCCCGGGCGTCGAGGGGGATACTCACGCCGACGGACACCCCCTGATATCCGAACTGGTGCTCGATGCTCTGGTGGAAGTAGCCTAGTGACAACTGCGGTTGCCCGGTCAGGCGCTGGTTCAGGTTGATCTCGCGCTGCAGCCGCTGCTCGCGGGCTGCCAGCACCCGCAGGTAGGGCGTCACGCCGGCGGAATCGGGTGCCAGTCCGGGCTCGGCGGTGCCCAGGGGGCGGGGACGCAGGTTCAGGGAATCCGGCAAAAAGGCGGTGCGCCTCACCACCCCTTCTGCCACCAGCCGGGTGGCGCGGGCCAGGTCGCGGCCCCGGCGGAGCTCCCGTACTTTCTGCCGGAAGAGTTCCTCGTCGATCGCGCCGAGGGTGCCCGCCCGGCGACGGGTTTCGAGGTTCCGCTCCAGACCGGTGTACACCGCGAGCAGTGAATCGAGCAAGTTGATGCGGGCGGTCTCGTACCGCAGGTCGACGAAGGCCTGTGACAGGTCGTAGCCAAGGTGGTTGCGCGCGTCGTCCAGCTGGGCGCCGAATTCCTCCACCCGGGAATCGACCACGCCGGTCCGGGCCCGGCGGTTGAAGAAGTGGTTCAGGTTCTGCTGCACGTTGAGGTCGTGGTCAAAGACTTTGGTATTGATCTGTCCGCCCTGGTAGCTCACCGCCAGGGGAGCCCACACGCCGATCGCTCTGCGGTTGAGTTCTTCGGAGCGGACGTCGAGCACCCGGCTGTTGAGGTCCGGGCTGTGGGTGAGGCCATACTGGTAGAGCGCGGCAAACTCCGTCGGCTGCTGGGCGTGCAAGGGGGCGGCGAAGCCCACGGCTAGCAAGGCAATGACCGCGGCACCCGCGTGCCCCGCCCGCCACTTCTTGCGGTTTACGATGAGGTACAGGGCCGGCAGTACGATCAGCGTCAGGAGGGTGGAGGAAATGAGCCCCCCGATGACCACCGTGGCCAGCGGGCGCTGCACCTCCGCACCACTGCCCGTAGAGAGAGCCATGGGAAGGAAGCCGAAGGCCGCTACAGCTGCCGTGATCAGTACGGGACGAAGCCGGCTGATGGCCGCCTCGAGGATCACCTCCGGGAGGGAGGTCTCCCCCTTATGGTCGCGCTGGTGGATGGCGCTGATCATTACGATACCGTTGAGCACCGCGATGCCGAACAGCGCGATGAAGCCGATGCCGGAAGAGATACTGAAGGGCATGCCGCGCAGCAACAGGGCCAGCACGCCGCCGATGGCCGCAAGCGGCACGGCCACGAAGATCACCAGCGCGTCGCGGAAGGAACCGAAGGCCAAGTAGAGCAGCAGCATGATCAGTGCCAGCGCTACCGGCACCGCGATGAAGAGCCGCTGCCGGGCGCTCTGCAGGTTCTCGAACTGGCCGCCGTAGCGGATTTCGTAACCCGGGGGCAGCTCCAGGTCGGCGGTGAGCCGCGACTGGATGTCCTTCACCAGGCTGGCCACGTCGCGGTTGCGGACGTTCACGCCGATGTTGATGAAGCGGCGGGCCGACTCGCGGGAGATCAGCATCGGGCTCTCGTTCTCGACCACCTCCGCAACCTCGCTGAGGGGGACCAGCCGGTCGTTGGCGCCCCGGAGCGACAGCTGCTGGAGGTCGAGCTCCTCCCGGAAATTCCTGGCCAGGCGCACCACCAGGTCGAAACTGCGCTCCCCCTCGTACACGCGGCCCACCACCTCGCCGGCGTAAGCGGTGCGGACCAGCTGGTTCGCCTCGGTGACGGGAATGCCGTACTGCGCCAGCCGGTCGCGGTCGTAGCGGATGTTGAGTTGCCGCAGTCCGTCGGTCTGGTCCACCTTCACGTCACCGGCCCCGTCGATCTGCCGGATCATTTCCGCGGCCCGGTCGGCCCGCTCCTTGAGTACGGCGGCGTCCTCCCCGTAAAGCTTGACGGAGATGTCGGACTTTGCCCCGGTCATGAGTTCGTTGAAGCGCAACTGGATCGGCTGGGTGAATTCGAAGGAGGCCCACGAGATGGGGTCGAGCTTCTCCTTCATTTTGGCCATGAGGTCTTCGGTGTTATCCGCCGTTTTCCACTGGTCCTTTTCCTTGAGGATAATCATGATGTCGGCGTCCTCGATGGCCATCGGGTCGGTAGGTACCTCGGCCGTGCCGATCTTGCTCACCACGTGGTCCACCTCGGGGAAGTTGTCCAGCAGGACCTTTTCGGCCATCGTGGAGGTCGCGATGCTTTCCTCCAGCGAGCTGCCCGGTCGGATGCTCTGCTGCATGGCAATGTCGCCCTCCTCGAGGGTGGGGATGAATTCGCCCCCCATGCGGGTAAAGAGAAAGGCCGAGAGCACGAGCGCCACGGCCGCGATCCCCAGCGTGAGTCCGGCGTAATCCAGTCCCTTTCGCCCCACCGGGCGGTAGCCCCGCTCGAAGAAGGTCATGATCTTCAGCGCGATGCCCTTCTCGGGGCGGATCTTGCGCGACAGGAACAGCGATGACATCACGGGTACGTAGGTCATCGACAGGATCAGCGAGCCCAGGATGGCGAAACTCACCACCTGCGCCATGGGCCGGAAGGTCTTGCCCTCGACCCCCTGCAGGGTGAGGATGGGCAGGAAGACCACCAGGATGATCAGCACCCCGAAGGCCGCCGACCGGTAGATGCGGCTGGTGGAGGTGAGCACCACGCCGTCCATCTCCTCGCGGGTGAGTTCCCTGCCCACGTAGCCGAGGGCCAGGGTATGTAGCAGGCCCTCCACGATGATCACCGCCCCGTCGATCACGATGCCAAAGTCAATGGCCCCCAGCGACATCAGGTTGGCCGAGATGCCGAAGTAGTGCATCAGGATGAGCGCGAACAGCATCGACAGCGGGATCACCGAAGCCACGATGAGGCCCGCCCGGAGGTTGCCGAGCAGCATGAGCAGGACGAAGATCACGATGAGTCCGCCCTCGATGAGGTTGTCCTTTACGGTCTCGATGGTGCGCCCGATCAGGCGGGAGCGGTCGAGGTAGGGGTAGATGCCCACCCCCTCCGGCAGGGCGGTGGCGATGGTCTTCATACGGTCCTCCACGTTGCGGAGCGCCTCGGAAGAGTTGGCGCCCTTCAGCATCAGGGTGATGCCGCCGACCACTTCGCCCTGTCCGTCCATGGTCATGGCCCCGTAGCGTTTGGCGCTACCGATGCGTACCTGGGCCACGTCGCCGATGCGCAAGGGCGGCCCCTCCCGGTCGCCGAGGGGGATGGCGGCGATTTCGGCCTCAGTATTCACGCGTCCTTCGGTACGGATGTAGTAGGAGTAGCTGCCCTGCTCCAGGTAGCTGCCACCGCTGTTCTCGTTGTTGTCCTCCAGGCTTTGCAGTACCTGCGACAGGCTCACGCCGTAGTTGCGCAGCAGCCGCGGATCGATGGCCACTTCGTACTGCTTTAGGTAGCCCCCGAAGCTGCTTACCTCGATGATGCCCGGCGTGCCGTTGAGCTGCCGTTTGACGATCCAGTCCTGGATCGTCCGCAGCCTGGTGGCATCGTACTCGTGGGCGTGGGCATCGTCTACCGTAAGGACATACTGGTAGATCTCGCCCAGGCCGGTGGTGATCGGCATGAGCTCGGTATCCACGCCCCGGGGCAGGTCACCGGTCGCTACGTTGAGCTGCTCCTGCACGAACTGCCGCGCGCGGAGCACCTCCACCCATTCCTCGAATACGATAGTGATGACCGAAAGGCCGTAGCGCGAAATGGACCGCACCTCTACCACGTCGGGGATATTGGTCATGGCCGCTTCCAGCGGGTAGGTGATGAGCTGCTCGACCTCCTCGGGGGCGTAGGTCGGAGCCACGCTCACGATCTGTACCTGGTTGTTGGTGATATCCGGCACGGCGTCCAGCGGAATGCGGGAGGCGGAGTAAACACCCATGATGACCAGCGCGAGCACGCCGAGCAGCACGATGAGCTTGTTCTCCAGGGAGAAACGAATAATGGTATTGAACATGCAAACGGTAAAGGGCCGACAGGGCAACGGATACGTGTGGCCGTGCCGGACGAGTACGAAAAATAACGGGGTGGGGGTGGGCCGGTTATTTCGCGTGCGGCGGCCCCCGCAGGGGGTCGGCCGGAGGATAGTCGGTGGCGGCTACCGTGAGCGGGCCGCGGTATTCAACGGTGGACTTTGGGATGGCGGTCGGACGGGCCGGGAGACGCAACACCGGTTCGGCTTCCCCTTCGAGGCCCGCCGAGTTTTCCGCCAGCAGAAGCACTTCCGGGTCGGCGTCCGCAGTGCTGAAGTGCTGCAGGTGCTGGGTGCCGATATCGGCACCGACCACGTTCTTCAGCAGTACCAGCCAGGCGGGATTGTCGTCCGGCTCGCCCGCGCCCTCCCCGTCGTGGTGGTGGACGTGGGGCACGAGCGTGTGCAGGCACAGCAGCAGGGCCGCGCACAGCAGCAGGATCCGGTCTATGACGGGTTTGCGCTTCACGGTGGTAAATGTACCCATTCCGCGTTTAACCAGGCGCTCCTACTGCCGGACGACCTTGAAGCCTACGGCCACCTGAGCCGCCCGGAAGCCGTTGTCGCGCCGGTAGCCACTCACGTTGAGGTCTACGCTCTTCAGCCCCCAACCGAGCAGCTGGCGGTCAGTGAGGATGTCCAAATAGCTCAGTCCGAGGCTGTACTGATGGGCGGTGAACGGGGAAAGGTCGTAGTCGGACGTATAGAAGGTCTCGGTCGACAGGTGACCGTTGAAGCCGGCGAAGTAATCCGCCGCCGTCTGAACGTAGTAGCGGTATCCGGGCTTCAGGCTGAAGTAGGAACCCAGCTTGATCGGCACCTCCAGGTTCACGGTGTGGGAGGCCACGCCCCAGTCGTCCGTGTAGTACCGGTAGAAGCTGCGCAGTACAAAGCGCTCGTTTATATAGTAATGGAGTCGTCCGCCAAAGGCCAGCTTTGTGCGGATATCCGGTAGGCGCTCGATATCGTCGGCGAGCGGAAACTGCTGGAAGAGGCGGTCGGCTACATCTCCGAAGTACACCCGCTGGAAGGGGGTGGACAGGAGGCCCTGCTGCTGTACGAAGTCGAGGGACAGTGAGGCCTGGGCGCGGCGCGAAAGTAGCTGGGAGAAGTTGAGGCCGGCGTTGTAGCTGTTCCGGGCGGTCTGGGTGAGCAGCTCCTCGTTGGTGCGCAATTCGATGGGGTAGACGCGCTTCCAGTTGTCGAGGTAGGCACTGCCGTGCACGGTCAGTTCCGTGTTCTGCTGGTTCATCAGCCGGGTATAACTGCCGCCGATACCAAAGGATTTGTAGTCGTATTCGTTGGAGCCGCTCAGGGTGCCGCTGATTACGTTATTGCGGTCGTCGGAGCTGTGGGAGTAGGTCACCGTTCCGTTGATCCATACATCGTTCCCCGAAGCCCCCGAGGAAGCCTGGAAGGGGGAGGCATCGCCGCTGCCGTCGAAGGGGTTCACGTTGCTCGAACTGGCGGAGGTGTAGGCCGATATACCGAAGCTGGCCGTGAGCACGTCGTCCTCGTTCAGGGGCAGGGCCAGGATCACCGTGGGGTGGATATCGGTCAGTTTTTCGGTGCCCTGTCCGCCGGTGACGGCGGCGTTGTTGCCGTCCTGCTGGTAGTAACTGGAAAGCACCTGGAGCTCGGCGTTTTCCAGTACCCGTTTCTTGTAGGTCCCCGCACCGGGGGGCGTCACTTCCTGGCCGCGCACGCAGGTGCCAAGGAATAAGGCGAAGGCGAGGAGCAGGTACTTCGAGTGCCCGGCGCGGAGGGGCTTAATTGCAGCCACAGCCGCCGCCCGTTTTACCGCTGTTCGCGCCGGAGGCAGCTTCGCGGTAGGATTGAAAATTACCCTGCTGGACCTCCACGCCGGTGGGGGAGAGGGCCATGTCCGGATCGTTCAGCTGCACCATTTCGTAACCCTTCACTGTCACGCACGACGACAGGCAGCAGGCACAACAGAAGCCGAGAAGAAGCTTAATCATGGTGGGCTGGATTTTTGAGGTCAATACCGTCGGAAGCGTGCACTTGGTTTTTGGTATCGACGACGATGACGTCCACGTCCGGGAGTTGGTTAACGAAGTCAATGCCTGTTTCCATGCCCATCACGAAGATGGATGTCGCCAGGGCGTCAGCCAGTTCGGCTTTGGGGGCAAAAATTGTGGCGCTCACGATGCCCGTGGCCGGATAACCCGTGCGCGGATCGATGATGTGGGCGTAGCGGACCCCGTTGAAGGTGACGAATTTCTCGTAATCTCCCGACGTTACCACCGCCCGGTTTTCGACCGGCAACCACGCAAATGCCTTGGCTTTATTCAGCGGATTGGTGATGGCCACCATCCAGTCGCGGCCGTCCGGTTGCCGGCCCCAGGCGGTGAGGTCGCCGGAGGCATTGATGATGCCCGCGGTCACGCCCCTCGACTCCAGCAGGGCCCGGGCGCGGTCGGCAGCATAGCCCTTGCCGATGCCCCCGAATCCGATCTTCATGCCCTTTTCCGGCAGGAACACCGAACGGTCGGCCGCATCGAGGTCGATCTTCCGGTACCCGATCCTGGCCACGGAGGAGGCGATATCTTCCGGCCGCGGCATGGCGGTCATACTCCCGTCGAAGTGCCAGATCTTGTCCATCGACGCGTAGCTGATGTCAAAGGCCCCGTCGGTCAGCCGGGAAATGCCGGTGGCGCGGGTGATCAGGTCGAAGAGTTCCTGGTCCACCACTACGGGCGCGACCCCCGCCATGCGATTGATGGCGGAGGTCTGCGAGGTGGAATCCCAGCTGGAAATGAGTCGCTCGATGCGGGAGATCTCCCCGACGGCCAGGTCGAGGTACGCGTCCCCCTGCACCCGGTCGGCCGCGACCACCGTGAGGTCGAAGCGGCAACCCATCAGCTGGAGCGTGCGGTGAAAGCTGGCGTCCTGGGCACCCGCCAGCAGGGGGAGCAGCAGGAGCGTGAATAGTGCGGCGACGCGGCTCATGCTCAGTCCCGGAATCCCTCGAGTACGGCAAGGTACTCGTCGGGGGTAATTTTCTTGTACCCGGTCTGACCCAGGACTTCACCCTCGGGCGACAGCACCACCACCAGCGGGAAGGCCCCGCGGCTGTTGTACTGTTCGGCCAGTTGGGCATTGGCGGCGGTGAGCTCGTCGCTCAGTTTATTTTCTTTCTTTCGCGGGAAATCAGCGCGGTAAAACACGAAGTCCTCGGCGGCCTTTTCTTGGAAGCCGGCATCCTGCCAGATCGCGCGGTCGAGTTTGATGCACGGGGCGCACCAGTCGGAACCGGAAAACACCAGGACGATGGACTTACCGTCCTGTTGCGCCATCTGTTGCGCGCTGGCGTAGTCGGGCGCCCAGTCCTGGGCCGAGGCGGCCAGGGGAAGGAAAGAAACGGCGAGGAGTAGAAGGAGCGTTTTCATGTGCACTGCGGGTTGTACCCTTGAAACGCGCGCCGCAGGTAAAGATGATGTTTAGGTCCACCTTATCGCTTATTTAACGTCGGAACGTGCTCATGTTCCGGCAGCGTCGGGCGATACGCCCCGCCCGGCAGGAAGGACCCTGCCCGCGTGGGTGACCGGTCACCGTTACATTAAGTTGGAAAACTTTTACCCGCGCTATCAATGCCAACCACGGAGCATTGACCCCTTCAGTGGATGGCATCATCACGAAACAACGGGATCGGGTCAGAACTATCAGTCTGGAGTGATCGTCGGCTGTCATGACCCGGAAGGGTGCCTGGGGCGTTTACCCGGAAACGCATCTGCCATGCCCTACCTAGCCTTCCCGCAAATACTCGGTGGATACACGCCCATCGCCTGGGTGGTGTTTGCCGCTATCGTCGTGGTCGTGCTGCTGATCATGCGGTATTTCTACCAGATTCTGCGCGAGGAGTAGGCCCGTCTAGCTGAAGAGGATCAACCGTTCCAGTACCGCCGGTCGCAGGGCGCGACTGAGGGGAATCTCGGTATCCCCGATACGCAGGAAATTTTGTCCGATGAGGTCTACTTTCTTGAGGTTCACGACGTAGGAGCGATGGGTCTGCATGAATACGTCGGCGGGCAGCTGCGAGCAAAATTCCCGCAGCGACGACCGGACCACGAAGCGTCCACCTCCCACCTGCAGGTCCAGGTAATTGCGGAAGGATTGTACGTAGGCGATGTCGCTCACCGATACGCGCTGGTACACCAGCTGGTTTTTGACGAAAATGCTCTCGTTGATGAGCAGGCCGGTGCCGGTTATGCCGCCTCCGGCCGTTACCGGGGGCTCTACGCCTGCCTGCAGGTGAAGGGCCAGCTCGATGGCCGCGAATACACCGGGGGCGGTGAAGGGCTTGACCAGGTAGCTTACCGGTTCGGTCGCGGCGGCGGCGGTGACGGTGCGGGCATCCCCGAAGGCCGTGAGGTACAGGAACGGAATGCCGTAGAGCTGCTTGATCTGCTCCCCCAGCCAGATCCCGTTTTCTTTGCCGCGCAACTGAATATCCAGGATCACCAGATCCGTTTCCCCCTCATCGAGGATCTCCAGGGCCTCATCCGCCCGCATGGCCTCTCCCGATATCTGGTAGCCGATATCCTCGAGGGTATCGCGCAGATTGTCTCGGGTGATAAATTCGTCCTCCACGAGGAGGATGCGAATGGGCTGCGAAGGGATCATGCCGGGGGTGAGAATTTTACGGTGACGGCATTTGCGGCACTCGTTTGTTGCCAGTTTACTTCCCCGCCGAGCTGCCAGGCCAGGCCTTCGATGAGCCGAAAACCGGAGGGATCCGGATCGCGAAGATCGGCCGGACCGGGCAAAATGCCCGTGTCATCGCTCAGAATTAATGTATGCTCCGCGTCGCGGCGGTAATAGCGTACCGTCACCTTCCCAGACTCACCTCCGGCCGCGCCGCGGTCGTAGGCCCGCTCCAGGAACTCACGTACGATCAGTCCCAGGGGCAGGGAAACATCGCGGTCCACCACTTCATCGGCCACCAGCAACTCGAGGTGGGGTAGGTTACGGCCCCCGCCACGCGCGGATTGCAGCCGACCGGTGACTTCCTGGAGGTAGGTGCCCATATTTATCCCGGTCAGCCGGTCGGAAGCGTCGTAATTCTCGTGGATCAGCAGCAGCGCCCGCACCCGCCCGCGGGCCACGCGACGCTGCTCCTCGTCGGACGGTTCCTGCAGCATCGCCTCCAGGGCCATCAAATTGTTGGCTACACGGCCTTTCAGTTCACGGAGCAGCACCTGCCGGCTGTTTTTGCCTGTCGGATCCTGTCCCCCCGCGGCCGCCGTGGGCACTGGCCTATGCCGCGACCTGCGAAAGCCAACGAGGATAAAGGCCAGCAACAGCACGCCCAGCACACCCGCTGCCGGGTAGAGGTACCGGGGGGCGAGCCACCACCGGTGCGGTGAGGGAACTGGCCGCGGAATCTCTTCGGGAGGTGGAAGCTGCGCCGGGGGGAGTGCAGCCAATTCCCGCAGCCGCTCGTACGCGCCCCTGGGTCCGGGATCCGTCACCTCCAGGTAGCGTGCGTAGGTGCCGGCGCTCTCCT
>JBGTHX010000344.1:0-2631 GCA_041746055.1 Lewinella sp.
CACCCACCCCGATGCCGAGCAGGGTGGCCACCACCGTCGCCCGCCGCTCGCCGAGGGAGCGGCGCAGCACGGCGCGAAGGATCCTTCCACCGTCGAGCGGATAGGCGGGAAGCAGGTTCCCGATGGCCAGGACGGCATTGACCGCCAGGGTGATGCCCAGCAGTTGCTCGGTGAGACTGGGGACCACCACCAGGTTGCCGAAGGGATTCAGGTAAAAGCGGAGGAGGTAGGCGCCGTTCGGCTGCCACAGCAGCAACGGCAGGGCCAGCAGCGCCAGCAAAATATTGGCCAGGGGGCCCGCGAAGTAGATCAGCACCTGGTCGAGGGTCCGCTCCGGCTCCTCGGGAATGAGGGCTCCACCGCCCAGCGGAAAGAGCACGATCTTTTCGGCCCGCACTCCGCGTGCCCGGGCCGTGAGGGCGTGACCGAGCTCGTGGATCAGCACGAACAGGAACAGGAGCCCGCTGATCCCCGACCACCATTGCACCTGCGTCCACCGCAAACCGGAAGCCGGATGGTAGGCGTAAACGAAGATGGCCGCCGGCACCAGCAAAAAGGACCAGTGCAACTCGGTAGGTACGCCGAAGATGCGGCCGATGCGCCAGGTGCGGAACAAGGAGAAGTATTTAGGAGGGATCGTAATGCCGGTTGATCCGGGGGAGGAACAACAGGGCTACCAAGCCGATCAACACATTGCAGCCGATATTGATGGAAAAAAAGGAAATATTCGCCCAGGCGAATCCGTCGTCGCCCGGCACCCCGTACAGCGCCAGGGCACTCTGCGCCAGGTAGTGGTAGCTGCCCATGCCGCCCGGACTGGGGATCACGATGCCCCATCCGCCCGACACGAAGGTGGTGAGCGCCGCTACCGGACCGAGTTTACTGGTGGGCCCGTAGGCCAGGAACACGAAGAGCGTCATCAGGAAGTACATCAGCCAGATATTGAGGCTGTGCAGTACGAAAAGCCACGGCCGGTCGACGGTGGCGATGGTGCGGATCCCTTCGGCGAAGCCCCGCAGGATGCCCGCCATTTTGCCGCCCACCCGGGTCGCGGCGATCCGCCGGCGCTGAAACCAGGCCAGGGCGAGTCCACCGATCGTCAGCACCAGTATGCTCACCAGCAGCCACTCCAGTCCCGCCAGCCGCTCGCTCACGGAGGCATTCTCCAGCAGCCACGCCCAGATGCGGTCGCCCGCCAGCAGGAGGGTGAGCCCGGAGAGGGAGACCAGACAGATCACGTCCACCATCCGGCCCACGACCACGGTACCCACCACCTTTTCCACCTTGATGTTCTCGTAGCGCGCCATGGCGGCGGGCCGGACGATCTCTCCCAGCCGGGGAAAGCCGAGGTTCGCCAGGTACCCGAGATTGATGGTCAAGAAGGCGTTGATCAGCCGCGGGCGCTTGCCGAAGGTGCGCAGGAGCATGTTCCAGCGCAGGGAGCGGCTGAGGTTGCTGACGCAGAAAGCCACCAGGGTCATGAAGAGCCAGAAGAAGTTGACGCCCCGGAAATCCCGCCACACCTTGCCCAGCAGGCTGCAGTCGTCGCCGGCCACTCCCCGCAGGGCGCAGTCGGCCTCGTAGGCGGTCTGCTGGTTGCGGTACACGAGATAGAGGATACCGAAGCCGAGGCCGAGAAAGACGACGAACTTGAGCGCGTTCTTGAGGATAGGCACCATGGCCGCGAAGATAGCCCGCCTACGGACGTTCGTACGGCGCCCGGTACGTTCTGGCCAGCAGCGCCGGATCGCCACCGGTCAACCGCCGCGTTTCGGGGTCATAACTGAGCGGGCCGCCCGTCACCAGGGCCAGGTTGCCCAGGATGCAGGCGGCCGAGGAGATTACCCCCTCCTCGATATCGGCCACCGGCCGCTGCCCCGAGTCGATGGCCGCCAGGAGGTCCCTGAAGTGCGCCCGGGTGGCCGGCGCGGTGTGGAGTTCGATGCCTTCCTCGTCGACGTCCTCGGGGAATTCCTCCCGCTCGTAGACGGCCTCCACCCGCACGGGCTCTCCCTCCATCGGGGTGAATACGTACTTGTAGGGGTCGGCGGCCAGGGTTCCCTCGCTACCGTAGATCTTCATCGCCCAGGGGAAGTCCGGATCCGGGGCCTCCCCCCAGGTCCGGTGCTGCCAGATGCAGCTCAGGCCATCGTACTCGAATACCACGTGCTGAGTATCGGTGATGGTGGCGTCCGCCTCCGTCTGTACGTAGATGCCGCCCGCGCTGCTGACCTGCAGGGGCCAGCCGAGGTCCAGCATCCAGCGCGTCATGTCCAGCATGTGGACGCACATATCCCCGACGATCCCGTTGCCGTACGCCCAGAAGGAGCGCCAGCGCCGGTGGGGCAGTCCGCGGTAGGGGAGCAGGGGGGCGGGGCCGGTCCAGCGGTCGTAATCAAAGAAGTCCGGCACCTCCTGCTCCTGCCGCACGGCCTTGTCGCGCATGTGGTAGTACGAGCAGAGCTCGACGTGCCCGATCGTGCCCAGCCGGCCCGCGTCCACGATGTCCCGCTTCGCCTCCACGAGGTGGGGAGTGCTGCGCCGCTGCAGGCCCACCTGTACCACCCGGTCGTGGCGGCGCGCGGCTGCGAGCATGGCCAGGCTTTCGACCACATCCACGCTGGTCGGCTT
>JBGTHX010000345.1:0-11814 GCA_041746055.1 Lewinella sp.
GCCCTCCACATTGCCGAAATTATTGGCCATGCGATACTGCAGTTGCGCTTCGCCCCCGGCCGAGACTTTGAGTACGGCCCCGCCCAGCGGCAGGGTGTAGTCGAAAGCGGAACGTGCACCGGTACCGAGGTTCGCCTCCCGCTTATAGTCGAAGTTAAAGGGGTGGTCGAAGTAGAAGCCGGTGCCGTATAAGGTCGTCTGGTTGGACCAGCGGCCCGCCCGCCAATCGTGGGTAAGCCCCAGCAGCAGGTTGTCGTAGTGGATGCTGGCGTTGGTTTCCGCGCTGCCGGGCCGCGCCTGCCGGCGGTCGGCGGCCAGTTGTTCGGCGTTGAGCGCCCCGGGTAGTTGGTAGTCAAGGCGGGTATAGAGGGCGTGCAGACTGAGCGACCGGTTCGGGGAAGCGCGCCAGGTGCTCGACAACTGGGCCGTCTGACGGTCCAGCGCGCTGTGGCCGCGGTAGCCGTCGGTCTGCTGCTGCGCCACCCGGAGCTGGTAGCCCGCGCTACCCAGCTGCCCCTGTACCCGCGCGCCCGCCCGGAAGAAACCGTAGGAGCCGCCGTCGAGGTAGGCCTCCCCCACCCCCTGCAGGGTGTCCGTAGTCAGGAGCAGCGTACCCGCCGTACCCGCCCCGTAAAGACTGCCGGCCGGACCGCGGATCAGTTCCACCCGGTCGATGTTGTTGAGGTCCAGGAAATTGAGGTTGGTGTCGCCTCCCGGCTCGGTGAAGGGGATGCCGTTCCAGTAGATCTTGATGTTGCGGACGCCGAAGGGACTGCGCAGCGTACTTCCCCGCACGCTGATGCGGTAGCTGCCCGGGGCCCGCTCCTCGAAACGGACCCCCGGGATCCGGTTCATCGCCGGCAATAGATCGCCGGTAGGGATTTGCTGCAGCTCCGCCCGGTCCAGGGTACTTACACTAGCCGCCACCCGGTAGCCGGCTGCCTCGTCGCGGAATCCAGTCACCGTGGCCTCCGGCAGGGCGTATAGGGTATCGGACTGCCCGTAGAGCGAGCCGACCAACAAACAAAGCAAAAGGGTATGGTACATAGGTTGAGACTTACCTGACGGAAAGGAGTAAAAGGGTGAAGTTGTTCCTCATTACCCCCTTACCCCTTCTCCCCTTTGCTGCTCACCCCCGCTCTATCGGACACGTCATGCAGTGGCTGCCCCCGCGCCCCCGGCTTAATTCGGCGCTGGGCAAGGTGACGATGGTCTTGCGTAGCTGGTCCAGATTCCACTCCCCTACCAAAATTTCATCGAGCAGTTTCCGGGCGGTAGTGATGCGGTAACCGTGGCGGGCGAGGGTTTCGGCGGTGACGGGGTTGCGGTCGTACGTGAGGGCCACGCCGGGGGCCAGGGCGACGAGGTTGCAGCCGTCGGTCCACTGCTCGCGCTCCTGAAAGGGACTGTGGCCGTTGCCGGCGGCGATGAAATTAGCCTCGGGGTCGATCTCGGCCAGGATGCACTCGCGCAGACTGGTGTAAGAGGCGGTTTCCCCCTCCGCGCGCCATACTTCCACGCCGGCCTGCCGGCCCCCGTCGGCGATGATGGGTTGGTAGCAGACGTAATCGTGGGTGTCGATCTGGGTGAAGATGGTATCCAAGTGCATAAAGCTGCGCTCGGCCGGGACGCTTACGCGGACGACGTTCTTCACCACCCCGTCGGCGAAGAGGCGGTCGGCCAGCATCCGGATGCCGTAGGTGTTGGAGCGCTCGCTGTCGCCGATGAGGAGGTAATCCTGGTTCAGCAGCATGACGTCGCCACCCTCCATGAATACTTTCTCCCCGAGCCGACTGGGGGGAAAGGCGTCGACGTCGTTAAGATTTATCACGCGGCCGGTGTTCCACAGCTCGGCAAACATCGGGTGGGCCACAATGAGGAGGCGCGTCAGGAAATTCTCCCGGCTGCGGGCTGTCTTGGCGGCCTTCGTGACCAAGATGTGGTCGTTGATGGTGACGGCGATATCGCGGGTGAAGATGAAGTTAGGGATCGGATCGAAGAGCACCCGGTCGCTGTCGGGCTCGTAGCCGGTGATCAGCACCTCGGCCAGCTGCGCGGGCGGCAGGGCGGCCAGCTTGGCCGCGTAGTGATTGGGCAACTCCTCCCAGGCTACGATCAGCTCGAGGTTCTGGGCAGTGACTTCGGGTGAGGCGGCAATGGCTTCTTCGAGCAACTGGCCGATCTCGAGCACGCCGTCTTCGCCTACGATGGCGCGGAGAACGGAGGTGAAAACATCGTGCTCCTCCTGCAGGCGGGGCAGGTAGACGATATCGTCAAAGAGCAGTTCCTCCGCCCGGCGGGGGGTGATAGTGGCGGTGCCGGCGTCGGGGCGGTGGACGATCACGCGGCGGAGGGGGGCAATTTCAGAGTGGACTTGGACGGGCATAACCGCAAAGGTAGGGCGGGGCTCCCCGATAGTAACCGGGGCCGGGTAAATCTAAAAAAATGCTAAAATTCTTGCTTCCGTTCCACCAAGTGCCGGAATTTTGCCGTTAGCCACGTGACGTCCCGCTGATCCCCGATATTCAAGCATTATGAAACCAATACTGTTTGGGCTGCTATGCCTGTTGTGCCATCCCCTTCTCACCGCGGCTCCCGCCGATGACCTGCCCTTTACCTGGACCGCCAGGGAGATCAGCGACCAGGAAGTGTACATCGAGCGCTTCCACACCATCGCCATGCAGGAAATGGAACGCACCGGCGTCCCGGCCAGCATCAAGCTGGCGCAGGGCATCCTCGAGAGCGACTCCGGCCGCAGCTACCTCGCCCGCACCGCCAAGAACCACTTCGGCATCAAGTGCGGCAGCAACTGGAACGGCGACAAGGTGTTCCGGGAAGACGACGACTACGACGACCGTGGCCGTCTCACCAAGAGCTGCTTCCGGCAGTACCGCAACGCCGACGCCAGCTACGTGGCCCACTCGGAATTCCTCCGTGACCCCAACAAGAGCTTCCGCTACGGCTTCCTCTTTCGCCTCAACCCCACCGACTACAAAGCCTGGGCCAACGGCCTCCGCAAGGCGGGGTACGCCACCAACCCCCGCTACCCCGAATTGCTGATGACCCTCATCGAGCGCCATAACTTGCACCAGTACGACGTGCCCGGCGTCATCGACCCCGTGGACATCGAGGTGCCCGTAGAGGAAGCCATCACCGGCATCCTCAATACCAACGACGTAAAGTACTTCGTCAGTGAAGCCCCCGTGAGCCTTCAGCAGGTAGCCCGGCAGGCCGACCTGAGCGTCCGGCGACTGCTCGACTACAATGAGGAGCTCGTCTCCGAGAACCAGACGGTAGCGCCCAACGAGCGCATCTATCTCCAAAAGAAGCGGAAGACCTACCGCGGTGGGGACAAGTTCCACACCGTGCAGCCGGGCGAGGACCTGTACGACATTGCCCAGCAGTACGGCATCCGCCTGAGTAACCTGGCCAAGCGCAACCGGGTGGGCGAGCAGGCCGATCCGGCAGCGGGCGAGCAGATCAAGCTGCGCGGCTGGTTCAAGGTGAAAACTCCGCCCCGCCTCGAAACCGAGGAGGAGCGGCCGCCGCGGACGGAGCCGGTCCGCGCCACCGAAGACGAGGATGGCTTCCTCGACCTCGGCGATCCGGTCTCCCCCAACACGCCCGTACCGCAGCCCGACCCCCGCCCTGTGGTCAAGCCCGAGCAGCCCGTAGTACGCCCTGCCGCCCAGTACCACGCCGTGGTGGCCGGGGAAACGCTCTACGCCATCAGCCGGCGCTACGGCGTGAGCGTGGACGAACTCAAGCGGCTCAATGCCCTATCCGGCAACACGATCTCGGTTGGTCAACAGCTCCGCATCCGCTAATTTGCGGTCATGCGCAAGATCCTCTTTCTCCTCTGCCTGCTACCCACCCTGCTTTCGGCCCAGTACCTCGACGAGGCCGACGGGGAACACGGAACCGATTGGGGCGGCTATTTCTTCGGGGTGCGGGGCGGACTAAGCCTGGGTAGCCAGGACTGGTCCAACATCGAAACCTCCCTCAATCCGGGATACCACGCTGACCTATTCCTGGAGACCATTCCTTCGGGCGGCCGCTTCAGTTTCTGGAGTACCCTAGGGTATCACCAGCGGGGCAGCCGCATCAGCCGGCAACGCGCCTTCACCACGGCGGGCACCCGGATCACCCTGCCCTCCGACAACTTCGTGTTCAACAACGTATCGCTCGGCATCGGCGGCAAGCAGGTGGTGAGCTACCTGGGTTCCGCCGACCTCTACTACCTGATCGGACTGCGCGCCGAATACAACGTAAGCACCAATTTGGGTGACTACGACGCCCTGGCGGCCTACGGGGCGGGCATTCGGCGGTCTTACCCCTTCGACAGCTACGAGTTCATCAACCGGCTCACCTACGGCGCCACGGCCGGAGGCGGCGCGGCCATCAATCTCTCCGACCGGATCGGGGCCTTCGTGGAGCTTACCGCCCAGCCGGATTTGAGCTTCCAGTATAACCAAGGGACGATCGACAACGTCATCGATCCCCTGGGTGGCGGCAACACTACCATCGGCGAACGGGCGATACGCAATTTCACCATTGAGCTTTCCGTAGGCTTTCGGTTCCTGCGGAAGTGGCGCTACATCGATTAGTTATGGCGGCGGTGCGCTGGTTCCGGGGGCTTGGCCAACTCTTTTTCCCGGCCCTCTGCCTGGGCTGCCGGCGGGCCGTGGACCGTCATGCGGATCTGCTGTGCCTGGGCTGCGCATCCGGGCTCAACCTCCGCGACGATTACCAGCATCCCGAGAACGAGGTGACCGACCGACTGGCCGGTCGGCTGCCACTGGTCTTCGGGGCGGCTGCCTACACCTTTCGTACGGGCAATGTGTGCCAGCGGTTGATCCATGACCTCAAGTACCACCACCGGCCCGACGTGGGCCGGGCCCTCGGGGAGCGATTTGGGGCGGCGCTGGCCACGGTACCCGCCCTACAGGACCTCACCGGCATCGTACCCGTCCCCATCCACCGCCGCCGGCGCTACGAGCGGGGATATAATCAGGCCGAGGTGATCGCTGAGGGTATCGCCGAAGTCATGGCGGTTCCGGTACTTCCGGCAGCCCTGCGGCGGCGGGAATTCCAGGGTTCCCAGACCAAGCGGAGCAAACTGGAGCGCCTGGAGAACGTCCGGGATTCCTTCGCTCCCGGCCCGGCCCTACCTGATCAGGGGCATCTGCTGCTGGTGGACGACGTGCTGACCACGGGTGCTACGCTCGACTTCTGCGGCAACATCCTCCTGGAGGCCCAACCGGACATCCGTCTGAGTCTGGCGGTAGTAGCGGTAGCCGAACGCTGATCAAGGGAACTTTATCCGGGGTTGGAATCCCCGGCGAAGGTCAGGGCGGCGCGGGCGCGTTCGCGCGGGTGCCGGATCTCGTTCAGGGCTGCGAAGTCTCCCCGGACCGCCTTCAGGGCAATGCGTTCCCAGTCGATCTCTTCCCGGGTGCGGAAACCTAGTTTGCGTAGGGCAACCAGCGGGGGGCACCACCCCTGGACTCCATGCTGCAGCAGGAAAGCAGCTACGCCACCCGAGAGGATAAGCCAGCGGCGGTCGACGGTAAGACCCAGGGCCAAACCCGCTAAGACCAGGGAGGAGGCGTTGGTCTCCAGGGTACGCTCTACATCCCATTCCTGATTCAACTCTTCCAGCCGGGTGGCGATGGCGGAGGGGTCGGCCGCCAGGCGTTCTACGCGGTCGATGATGTCCTGTCCGATTTCCTTGTTCACCGACTCGGAGGTATGGGTACTAACGCGGCCGGCGGGGATGTGATCCAGCGGTTCAAAGGGGGTTTCCATAGCGATATGTTTGTTTTCAGATTAAAACTCGACCTCCGCGGCACATGTTGGGCCCAAGGCTACCGCGATCGTTCATTCGCCTGCCGAGGCCGGCAATTGCCGAGGTGGAAGCCGGTCTATTTTACATACCTTTGCGCATGGAAGACAACAAAAGTACCCCCGACCGATTCGCCGTTCAGGGCCTGACCTTCGACGACGTACTGCTGCTCCCGGCTTATTCCGAGGTATTGCCGCGCGAGGTCGACCTTTCCAGCCAACTTACCCGCGGCCTCCGGCTTAACGCCCCAATCGTCTCCGCGGCCATGGATACCGTGACCGACGGTCGGCTGGCTATTGCCATCGCCCGACAGGGAGGTATCGGCATCGTACACAAGAACATGACCATCCAGCAGCAGGCCGAGCAGGTCCGCATGGTCAAGCGCTCGGAGTCCGGCATGATTGTCGACCCCGTGACGCTCAAGCACGATGCCACCGTCGCCGACGCCAAGAACCTGATGGCGAAGCACCGGATCGGCGGTATCCCCATCGTCAACGACCGCTTCGAACTGGTGGGCATCCTCACCAACCGCGACCTGCGCTTCGAGACCGCCAGCTCCCGGCCGATCAGCGAGCGGATGACCACCGAGAACCTGATCACCGCCCCCGTCGGCACCACCCTGGAGCAGGCCAAGCAAATCCTGCAGGGCCATAAGATCGAGAAGCTCCCGGTGGTCGATGACACCAACAAACTCGTAGGCCTGATCACCTACAAGGACATCCTGAAGGTACAGAACTACCCCAACGCCTGCAAGGACAGCTACGGCCGGCTCGTCGTGGGTGGAGCGATCGGCGTGACCGCCGATATGCTCGAGCGGGTCCAGGCTCTCGTGGACGTGGGCGTCGACGTCATCACCATCGACACCGCCCACGGCCACAGCCGTGGAGTGCTCGAGGCCGTACGCCGCACCCGCGATACCTTTCCCGACCTGCAGATCATCGGCGGCAACGTAGCCACCGGAGCCGCCGCCCTCGCCCTGGCCGAGGCCGGGGCCGACGGGGTGAAGGTGGGCGTAGGCCCCGGCTCCATCTGTACCACCCGCATCGTGGCCGGCGTGGGCGTTCCCCAGTTGTCGGCCATCGCCAACGCCGCCGAGGCGCTGAAGCACACCGACGTGCCGGTGATCGGAGACGGCGGCATCCGCTATTCGGGTGATATCGTGAAGGCCCTCGCCGCGGGCGCGTCCACCATCATGGCGGGCAGCCTCTTCGCCGGAGTGGACGAGAGTCCGGGCGAAACTATCCTCTACGACGGCCGGAAGTTCAAGGTGTACCGTGGTATGGGTTCCCTCGGAGCCATGAACAAGGGCAGCAAGGACCGCTACTTCCAGGACGTAGAGGACGACGTCAAGAAACTGGTGCCGGAGGGCATCGAGGGCCGCATCCCCTACAAGGGCAGCCTGGCGGAAGTGGTCAATCAGTACCTGGGCGGACTCCGTGCCGGTATGGGTTACTGCGGTGCCCCGACGATCCGCGACCTGCAGAAGGCGGAATTCGTGCGGATCACGGGGGCCGGAATGTCCGAGAGCCATCCCCACAACATCACGATTACCAAGGAGGCTCCGAATTACAGCCGCCGCTAACAGAGTCTATTTGGTCAGGGCACGCCGTCCTATCACCGCCCGGGTGAGGAGTTCCGCCTGGGCTTCCAGGTCAATGCCGAGTACTTCCCGGTTGACGCGTAGTACCCGCTCGCGGTCCTCCTGGGGCAGCTGCTGGAAGCCGCGGAGGGCCCCGATGATGGAGCCGGTGACGGCGGCCACGGTGTCGTTGTCCCGTCCGTAGTTCACCACGAATTCCATCGCCGGCTGGAAGCGGTAGTCGCTGAACAGCAGAGCGGTCAGGTTGATCAGGTGGATCTCGGCGGCGTGGAACGGCACATCCTGCCGGGCAGCCTCCAGCAACTCGTAGGCGCGCAGGGTACGACCGTACGTGAGGCTGTCGTAGGGATAGCGTTCGGGGAGGCGAAGATTCATCTTGCGGACCTCCGCTTCCGTGACGCGACCGGATCCCCGCACGATGCTGCGGGCCTGCTGAAACAGCCGGTACGATACCCGGCCGATGAGCCGTGAGCGGAAAAATCCCTGGGGGTCCACCTCGCGCTGCACCCGCAGAAAGTCGTCGGCCGTAGCCCCCGGCCGGAAGGCCTCGGCCGTCAGGGCGGCAGTGAGGCCGGTAATGTCCCGGGCGTAGCCCTGGTCGAAGAGGGAAATATCGTAGGCGGCCTGATAGGCGGCCGTCGGGCGGCCGGGAAAGACGGCCCCGAGCACCGGACTGTACAGCATGCCGGCACAGGACATCTCCCCTCCGTAAAAGCGGCTCAGGGTATTGCGGTAGGCATCGATGTCTCCGGAGGCGTAGGCGCGGCTGACGGTCGCCCATTCCTGTAGCCAGGTGAGGCGCCGCATGGCATCTTCCATGGGTTCGGGTTCGAGGCCGGACAGGTTCTGGAGTTCCGATACCCGCGTGGCGTAGCGGTCGCTGATGAATTGGGCGAAGCGGCGGGAGCTGAAGGTGAGCCGGTGATCGGGACTGCGCACGTCGTGTTCCGACAGGCAGAAGTCAACCATCAGATCTTTCCAGCGGGTATCGTCGGTGCCCGCGCCGGGAGGCAGGTTGAATTGCCAGGGCCCTTCCGGGCTGGGTTCCCGTAGGACCATATCGAGACTGTCCACGTGGCCATACTCCGCATCGATGTCCGTCTGGCTCCACATTTCCGTCGGAGCGCCCATGGCGTCCCCGATCGCGGAGCCGACCAGGCTACCCAGTATTTTGTCGTAAAGGACGCTATCGGTCAGGGAAAGATCCTGATCATCAAAGGCTTCGGTTTCGGTCACGGCGGAAGGAGTAGGACCCGAAGGCGGCGGCTCGGGTGCCCGGTCGCGGCAGCCGATGAGCGTGAACAGGGCCAGCACCAGGGACGCGATTCTCAAGGAGGAGTGTTTGCCGCAAGATAAAAAAAGGCCCGCCGGATTACCGACGGGCCGCTTACATACACTCACCTTATCTTATACGCTTAGTTCATTCACAGACCTTAACCCGCATCTGAACGGTGGGTTCACAATTGTGAAAGAAAAGTGAATTGTGCGGCTGTAATGTCAGTCAGCAGCCAATTAGCGGCCCCACAGCGCCCTTCCGCGCCGTTTTTAGTGAATTATATACCCAAACACGCGGCCTTGGTACATCGCGCCTGCCGCCCTACTTTTGTGCCCTAATCCCGAAACCGATGAAAGCCGTTCCTCTCTACCTGACCCTCGTGTTCGCGGTCCTCGCAGCCCTGGGTTGCAACCAGGAAACCTGTCTGCCCGGCGATGTATCCGTCTTCGACTACGTCCAGCAATCAGATTCCATCCGCAGCCAGGTAACGGCCCTGATCGATGAGAACGGAGACAGCACCGGCCTGTACTACTACATTCAATCCCCGGGCGACAACGTCAAGCCGACCGTTACCGACAGTATCACCTTCACCTACGAGGGGCGAACCACAAACGATAACCTGTTCGGGCAGTCGGGCGACACCCCCAACACCAATGTCCTGTCCGCCCTCATCGAAGGCTGGCAACTCGGTATACCGCTGATCGGGCAGGGCGGCAGCATCACGCTGTACATTCCCGCCTACCTGGGGTACGCGGCGAGTCAGGCGGGGGACATCTGCCCTAATTCCGACCTGATCTTTGACGTGAATCTGCTGTCCGTCAATTAATCCGTCATCCGACAGCTCGAGCACGAAGAGGTCAGTAATGCCGACCGGATATTTCCGATCACGCTGCTCTGCCCCGACTGGACCGACCCCCGCAACGTGGGCTCCGTGTTTCGGCTCGCCGACGCGGCCGGCGTCCGCGAAATCGTGTTGGCGGGTACCACCCCCCGACCACCCCACGCCAAGATCCGCAAAACCGCCCGCTCCACCGAGGAGCGCGTCCCCTACCGCTACGTGGAAGACGCCGTAACTTATCTGGAGGAGGCCCGCGGGCGGGGTGCCCACGTGGTAGCCCTGGAGATCACCGACCGGAGTGTATCCGTATTTGACTTTACCCTACCTGGGGGGGAGTTCATACTGATCGCCGGAGCGGAACAGGGCGGGGTGCCGCAAGAACTGCTTGCGCGCTGCGATGCAGCGATCCATCTGCCCATGTACGGGCGGAATACGTCGATGAATGTAGCTGTAGCGCTGGGCGCGGCGGTCTACCTGTTACTGATGAAGTTGCAGTAGCGACTGCACCTCGGTGTCGTCGGCCAGATCCGGATGCCAGTTGAAGAGCAGGTCGCGGTCTTCGTAGTAATCGCCCAGGGCCTCGTGCAGCAGGGCGAGTGCCTGCTTACGGCGGCCGCAGAGCATGAGGATCGCCACCCGGCCGAAGGCGAGGGCCGAGTCCTGATAGGTTTCCGAGACGTCCTTCAGCAGATTCAGGGCATCCAGCTCCCGGCCGTGCTCGACCAGGAACAGGGCGTAGGAAACGTAGGCATCGCTGAACTGGTCGTCCATCTCGATGGCCTTCAAAAAGGCCTGTTCGGCTTCCAGGGGCGCATTTGTGGCGGAACTGCACAGGGCGAGGCCCAGCCAGCAATCGGCGGTGTGATTGGGGAGTTCGACGGCCCGTCCGTAATTGTAGGCGGCTACCCCCCACTTCTCCTCCGCTACGCTGCACTCGGCGATGTACTGGTAGATATCGTACATGTCGGGGTCCAGCTCGAGGGCGCGGAAGTAGGCCTTCTTGGCCGGACCGAGCTCGTCGAGCATCTGATAGCTGCGGCCGATGCGCATGCAGGTCTCGTAGCTTTCCTCGGCCTCGTCGGATTCGAAGTAGGCGTTGTAGGCGCCCAGGGCGGGCTCGTACATTTCGAGGTCAAAGAGCTTGTCCGCGAATTCCAGGTCGTAGTTGCTGCGCGACTCATTGAGCGAGCGGGCATTGCCGAAGGCGTCGAGGGCGGCGAGGTCGTCGCCTCCGTCGTCGTACCACAGGCCGAGGTAGAACCAGGTCAGCTCATTGAAGGGGTCCACCTCCGTCTGCTGCCGCAGCAAATCACCGATCTCACCCCGGAATTCCGAGAGTTCGGGAGCGTTGAGGAGTTCGTCGTAGGCCGGCTCCTGATAGGGGTCGAGCCGGATGGCCTCGGAGAGGGCGGCGAAGCTCTCCCGGTAGCGGTCTTCCTGCATACACAGCAGGCCGTCGAAAAAGGCCAGGAGGCTCAGTTTCTCTTCCTCGTCGACGACATTATACAGCTGGTCCAGGGCGGCCCGGGCCTCCTCGTGGTGCTCGAAGTGTACGAAGACCTCAAGGCGCAGCATCATCACCTCCTCGTCGTTGGGGGCATAGATGTTGAGTTGCTCGAGGGTGGAGAGGGCTTCTTCCTCCTCCAGGTTAATCTTGTGGATCAGCGCCTTCCACTTGTAAAAATCAGGGGTATAGTGGTGCTGACTGATGGCCAGGTCGGCCACCTCGAGGGTCTGGTCGTAGTCGTGATTACCGAAGTAATGCACGAGTAATTCCTCAAATTCCTCCTCGGCCAAGAATACGGTTTCCCCGCTGCGAGCCCCTGTTTCATATCTGGCCACGAGGGCCATCAGCGCTTTCTCGCGCTGGTCGTTGCTCTTTCTGTTCATACCGTGATTCGCCCCCGGCTTAGTCACCTGGGCCATTGGCTGGGGATCGTGGTAAAAATACGGTTTTGGGCCCAGAAAGTTGCATGGAGCATCCGGCTTAACGGCCCGGTAGAACCTTACCTTGGGCGCGCTGCGTTTAAGGCAGCAGCCGCCGTGGCCTGATTCCAAACCGTTTACACAACTTAGTCCCATGTTAAGATCGTTCGTCCTGCTGTTGCTTTTGCCGCTGCTCCCCGCCGGCGCTGTCGCCCAGACGTTATACAACGTGCGCGTTGGCACCTTCCAGGATGTCCGCGCCACCGCAGTTCACGGCGGTGGAGGCACGTGCCCGGCGCTGCGACTTCCTGCGCCCGGCTTGCCTTTGG
>JBGTHX010000346.1:0-5962 GCA_041746055.1 Lewinella sp.
GAAGGCCCCACGGACGATCCCCAGATCGAAGCGCTACGCGTTAGGATGCAGCGCAACCAGCTGGCCACTTTGCTTTTCAGCCAGGGGGTACCGATGATCTCGATGGGCGACGAATACGGCCGCACCCAGCAGGGCAACAACAACGCTTACTGCCAGGACAACGAGATCAGCTGGTTCGACTGGAACTGGAACGAGGAACAAGAGGCACTACACGCCTTCACCCGTTACCTGATCACCCTGCGGCGGGAGAACCCCGTCTTTCACCGCCGGCGTTTTTTCAGCGGGATGAAGATCAAGGAGGCCGAGATTGGCGATATCCTGTGGCTCAACCCCGCCGGACACGAAATGACCGACGCTAACTGGTCGGACGGGAACCAGCTCTGCGTGGGCATGATCCTGAACGGCGAGAATATGGACGAGTACGACGAGCGCGGCCAGCGCATCAAGGACGATATCTTCCTGCTGATCCTGAACGGCTACTGGGAGGGTGTGGAATTCACCCTGCCGGGCGTGCGGGAATACACCCGCTGGGAGCTGCTCGTCGACACCCACACCAGCGACATTCCGAAGCCGAAAGCCTACGTCGCCGACGAGCCATTCCTGCTCGGGCCCCGCAGCCTGTATCTGTTCCGCCTTAAACTGCAGCAGGCCAACCGTACTTCCCTCGGGAAACGGAAGGTGTCGATTGTGGAGCAGGTGCGTAAATTGCTGCAAATGATCCAGGAATAGGCCTATGCAGCTACTGAACCACCAGCAGATCAACGCCAAGGTGACCCGCCTGGCGATGGAAATCCTCGAGCGCAATACCCAGGAAAGCGAGCTCTATATTCTCGGTATCAACAACCGGGGGATGGAGCTCGCGCGCCGCCTGCAGGAGGAGCTGCGGAAGATCTCTACCGCTCCGCTCTACCTCTGGAACCTGCGCATCGATCCGGCGGACCCGCTCACCTTGGGCCCCTCCCTCGATGGCGACGTCGACGAACTTGACGGCAAGCCCATCCTGGTGGTCGACGACGTGGCCAATACGGGACGCACGCTCTTTTACGCCCTCGGCGCACTGCAGGAGGTACTTCCCTCCAAGATCGAGGTGGCCGTACTCGTCGACCGCCAGCACAAGGAATGGCCGATCTACGTCACCTACAGCGGGATGGTGCTTTCTACCACCCTGGGCGATAACATCCTGGTGGAGTTCGGTAGGGAGGACGTAGCCCTGCTCGAATAAGCCGGCCGGTCGGAAAAAGGCCCTCTTTACTTACGGAGCCGCGTGGTGTGGTATGGGGAGCGTTGTTATCTTCCCGCACCCCAAGAGACAAGCTATGGCTACCCAAGAGAGAAAACGCTTCAAAAAAATCCTCGTCGCCAACCGCGGGGAGATCGCCATCCGCATCCTGCGGGCCGCCAGCGAACTCCAGCTGCGTACCGTGGCCATCTACACCTACGAAGACCGGTACAGCCTGCACCGCTACAAGGCGGATGAGAGCTACCAGATCGGCCCCGACGACGAGCCGCTGCGACCCTACATCGATATCAAGGCCATCATCAAGCTGGCCATCGAAAAGGGCGTGGATGCCATCCACCCGGGCTACGGGTTTCTGTCGGAGAACGTGGACTTCGCCCGTGCCTGTCTCGAGGCCGGGATCGAGTTTGTCGGCCCCTCGCCGGACAGTATGGACCAACTCGGCGACAAGGTAGCCGCCAAGAATCTGGCCCGGAGGGTAGGGGTGCCGCTGATCCAGGACAGCAACAAGGACATTTCAGATCCTGAACTGGCCGCCAGTGAGGCCACGCGGATTGGCTACCCCGTCATCATCAAGGCGGCCTCCGGGGGTGGCGGACGCGGGATGCGGGTGGTCCGCGATGAGCAGCAGTTGCGCACCGAGGTCGTCGACGCCAGCAGCGAAGCCGAAAAAGCCTTCGGTGACGGGACGATCTTTCTGGAAAAATTCATCGAAAATCCCCGTCATATCGAAGTGCAGTTGCTCGGTGACCGCCACGGCAACCTCGTGCACCTCTACGAGCGCGACTGCTCCGTACAGCGTCGCTTCCAGAAGGTAGTAGAAGTGGCCCCGGCGGCCAACCTCTCCCAGGAGACCAAGGACAAACTCTACAAATACGCCCTTACACTCGGGGAGGCCGTGGGCTACTACTGCGCCGGTACGGTGGAATTCCTGGTCGACCAGGACGATTCAATCTACTTCATCGAGGTCAATCCCCGTATCCAGGTCGAGCACACCATCACCGAAGAGATCACCGGCATCGACCTGGTGCGAACGCAGTTCCTCGTCACGATGGGCTACCGGCTCGACCACCCGACGATCTTCATCCGCAGCCAGGAGGACATCCAGGCCAACGGCTACGCCATCCAGTGCCGGGTCACGACCGAAGACCCGGCCAACGGCTTCAAGCCCGACTACGGTACCCTGATCGCCTACCGCTCCGCCAGCGGAATGGGCATCCGGCTGGATGCCGGGTCGGCCTTCCCGGGCGCCATCATTTCACCCTACTTCGACAGCCTGCTGGTGAAGGTGACGGCCTCCGGCCGGACCCTCAAGGGAGCCGCCGAGCGGCTCCACCGCGCCCTCCGCGAATTCCGGGTCCGGGGCGTAAAGACCAATATTGGCTTCCTGCTCAATCTGTTGCAGGACCAGGATTTCCAGGAGGGACGGGCCACCGTCCGCTTCATTCCCGATCACCCGGAACTGATGGAGCTGCCCGAGTTCCGCGACCGCGGCACCCGGCTGCTGCGCTACCTGGCCGACGTGATCGTGAATGATAACCCCGACGTAAAGGGCAAGAAGGATCCGAGCAAGGTCTTCCTCCGCCCCGTGGTGCCGGCCTTCGATCCCTACGCCGAATTCCCCAAAGGTAGCCGCGACCGGCTGAAGGAGCTGGGCCGCGACGGCTTCGTGGAATGGCTGCGCCACGAGGACCGGATCCAGTACACCGATACCACCTTCCGCGATGCCCACCAGAGCCTCCTGGCCACCCGCATGCGGATGATCGACCTGCTGAACGTATCGCGGAGCTACGCGATCAACCAGCCCGGCGACCTCTTCAGCATGGAAGTGTGGGGTGGCGCGACCTTCGACGTGGCCCTCCGCTTTCTCATGGAAGATCCCTGGCGCCGGCTGCGTAAGCTGCGTACGGCCATCCCCAACACGATCTTCCAGATGCTGCTGCGCGGCAGCAATGCGGTGGGCTACAAAGCCTATCCCGACAACCTGATCGTAAAGTTCATCGAGGAGGCCGCCCGCGGCTCCATGCTCTACGACCACGAGGGCCGGGAGAAGGGCTACGCCGGCGGCATCGACCTTTTCCGCATCTTCGATTCGCTGAACTGGGTGAAGAACATGGAGGTGTCGATCAAGACCGTTCGGGAGAATACCGACAGTCTGGCCGAGGCCTGCATCTGCTACTCCGGTGACCTCACCGATCCGACCAAGACCAAGTTTGACCTGCAGTACTACGTCGATCTGGCCAAACGGCTGGAAAGCGCCGGGGCCCACCTGCTGGCGATCAAGGACATGGCCGGCCTCCTGAAGCCGCTGGCCGCCCGCGAACTTATCACCGCCCTGCGGGAGGAGGTGTCCCTGCCGATCCACCTGCACACCCACGATACCAGCGGGATCCAGAGCGCCACTTACCTCGAGGCCATCAATGCCGGGGTCGACATCGTAGACGTCTCCATCAACAGCCTCTCCGGCCTCACTTCCCAGCCCGGCTACAACAGCATCGTAGCCATGATGGAAGGCCACCCCCGCGAGAACCCCGTGGACCTGCCGCTGCTGAATAAGTACGCGGACTACTTCGAATCCGTCCGTAATTTCTACTACCCCTTCGAGACGGAACTGAGGGCCGGTACCGCTACGATCTACGACACCGAGATCCCCGGCGGCCAGTACTCCAACCTGCGGCCCCAGGCGCGCGGCCTCGGACTCGAAGAGCAATTTCCTACGATCCGGGAGAACTACACGGCGGCGAACCGTCTCTTCGGCAACCTCGTCAAGGTCACCCCCTCCTCCAAGGTAGTAGGTGACATGGCGATGTTCATGACCAGCAACGGACTAACGGAGGAGGATGTCCGGCAGCGCGGACAGAAGCTCGACTTCCCCGACAGCGTAAAGAGCCTCATGCGCGGTGACCTCGGACAGATCGAGGGCGGATTTGACAAGGAGGTGCAGGCCCTCGTGCTGAAGGGCGAACAGCCCTATACCGACCGGCCCAATGCCCACCTCGAGCCGGTAGACTTCGAGGCCGTGGCCCGGGAGTACCGCGCCACCTTCGACGAGGAGCCTACCCAGATGGACCTGCTCAGCCAGCAACTCTACCCCAAGGTGTTCGCCGACTTCAAGACCTTCCAGCAGGAGTACGGACAGGTAGCTAACCTGCCCACGACCGCCTTCTTCTACGGGTTGAAGCCCAACGAAGAGATCCTTGTCCGCCTCAGCGCGGGCAAGCGTATCACGGTGAAGTACCTCAACATGACCAACGCCGATGACCTCGGCAACCGGCTCGTCTTCTTCAGCCTTAACGGACAGACCCGCAGCATCACCGTACGCGACCGCAGCCTGGAAAGCAAGGTTGCCGTCAACGTAAAGGCGAGTGGAGAGAACGAAGTCGGTTCTCCGCTCCAGGGCAACCTCAGCCGCATTCTCGTCAAGGTCGGAGATGAAGTACGGGTGGGAGACCCGCTCTTCGTCATCGAGGCCATGAAAATGGAGAGTACCATCACCAGTCCCGTCGACGGCGAGGTAAGCCTGATTCCGCTCCGGGAAAAGACGCTCGTAGAGACCAATGACCTGGTGGTTAAGGTAGGGTAAGGCTTTACCCCCTTCTGCCTGAACTTTATCACATTCCCAGCGGTCTACCCAATAATGTTGACGACCGATTTGCGCAAGGCCGTACCGATCCTGATCCTCCTCTCCGCCTTCACCGCCTGTATGGAAAGCGGCGACCCGGCGGAGGAGCCGGAGGTGTACCGTCCCGTGCCCGCCGTATCCTCCGATCTGCCCGCCGAACGACTGCGCACCTTCGCACCCGGTGAATACGTCGGGGCCATCACTGCCGGTATGCCTATGTCGCAGGTGGAGAATATTTACGGCAGCCACAATCTCGAAAGTCGCCCCCTACCGGCCAGCGAAGGCACGACCATTCCCGGTTACGTGCTCTTCCCCAATACCCACGATGAACTCTACATCGAGCTGGGGGAGGATAAGCAGCCCGCGCGGGCCCGGTTCAACGATCCCCGTTCTAATTGGAACCAGGCCGGGACGGGCCTCATGATCGGTACCACGCTGTCCGACCTCATCCGGATGAACGGACGCCCCTTCACTTTCCAGGGCTTTGGCTGGGACTACGGCGGTATCGTGGGCGACTGGCACGGCGGACGCCTGGAAGACGTCACCGTCAGGCTGACCTACGCGCCGGAGCGGTTACCCGCCCCACTTCCCGACAGCCTCCTGGGAGACGTTTCGATTCCCAGCGACGCGGACGGCCTCGAAAACCTTGGACTACGGGTGCGGGAGATCAGCATACCGATCCGGCCGGTCGGCGAGCCGGAAGAAGAATAAAAAAGGGCCTCCGATCTGATGGGAGGCCCTTTTAGCGTAGGTCAGTCGGCTGGCTCAGGCCAGTACGGCCTTCACCTCCTCCGCCGCGTCCTGCAGCGAGATGGCCGAGCGGACGTTCAGTCCGGAATTGTCGATGAGTTCCTTGGCGATGTCCGCATTCGTACCCTGCAGGCGGACGATGATGGGCACCTTGATGTCGCCGATATTTTTGTAGGCATCCACTACACCCTGGGCTACGCGGTCGCACCGCACGATACCTCCGAAGATGTTGATGAGGATGGCTTCCACGTTCTCGTCGCGCAGAATAATCCGGAAGGCCTGCTCTACGCGGGCGGCGTCCGCGGTACCTCCCACGTCGAGGAAGTTGGCGGGTTCTCCACCGGAGAGCTTGA
>JBGTHX010000347.1:0-3156 GCA_041746055.1 Lewinella sp.
GGCGCCCTGGCCGCGGCCCGCACGCCTAATCCGCAAAAGCTCAGCAGCGGCTCCCAGTTCTACATCGTCACCGGAGAAATCTATGATGACAACTACATCGATAACATCGAGCGCCGCAAGGGCATCAAATACACAGACGCCCAGCGGGAAGCCTACAAGACGATTGGCGGACGGCCCGATCTGGACCAGGACTACACCGTCTTCGGCGAAGTGACCAGTGGAATGGACATCGTGGAGGGCATCGCCGAAGTCGATACGGATGGCAGCGCCCGCCCCCGGGAGGACGTGGTGATCGAGGGGGTCATCATCAAGTAGGCGGCAGCTCTGCGGTACGGATTTTCCCGGCACCCGCGGACCCGCCCTCAGAGCAACCCCAGCGAGCAACTATACACAAACGCGGGAGGCAAATTGGCGAAGGTGAAGCTGACGGAAACGTTGGGAAATGAGTCCTTCAGCAGCCCGTAATCCTGCAGCGCGTACTGGTACTGCAGGAATTGTCCGCCGGGACGCAGCACCCGCTGCGCCTGCTCGATGATGCGCTCCTTGACGGCCTGGTCGATCATGCTGAGGGGGAGGCTGGACACCACGAAATCGACGCTTTCCGGCGTAAAATGCCGGTGGAGGAGATCGGCCCCGATGGGCAGTACCCGCAAGCGCGGATCCGGATGTAGTTCCAGCCGCCGGACGAAGGCCCCGTTGATCTCGAAGGCGGTAAGGTTGCTCTCCGGGTGCAGGCGTCCAAGCAGGGCCCGGGTGACGCAGCCTTCTCCGGGTCCGAGTTCCACCACCGTGAGTGGGCGATCGTCGGGGATCGCGGAGATCAGCCGCTTGATGAGCAGCGGAGAGGCCCGGGCGATGGCCCCGGTAGAGCGAAAGTTTTTGACGGCTTCCCGGAAGAAATTCCAGTTGTTCATAGGGTGTATCGACGCAGGAAAGATCAAAGAACGGAAAAAAGATTGGCCTGATCCGCTCCAGTTATCGGATGAGGCCTCCTCCGTCGGCAACGCATCCGATGACTTCCGCTAACCGACACCTAAACACCCGACAACCCGCATTAGCAAAAAGAGCAACCCGCAACCCGCAACCCGCAACCCGAGAACCATTCCCCCCCACCATTTGTACCAACTGCTAAATGAAGGCCCATGCTGCGCATCCTGCTGGTTGAAGACGAAGAGAACATCCGCGATACGGTCAAGCTCAACTTCGAAATGGAGAACTTCGAGGTGGTCACCGCCGAGGACGGCCGTAAGGCCCTGAAGCACGCCAGCGAGCAGCACTTCGACATCATGATCGTGGACGTGATGCTGCCCGAGGTCAACGGCTTCCAGGTGGTGGAGCAGGTGCGACTCACCAACCGCGATACGCCGATCATTTTCCTCACCGCCAAGGACCAGGCCCAGGACCGCATCCAGGGACTCAAGAAGGGTGCCGACGACTACCTGACCAAACCCTTTGTCTTCGAGGAGCTCCTCTTGCGCGTCAACCGCCTGATCGAGCGCACCAGCAAATCCCCCGAGGTACAGCCCGACCTCTTCACCTTCGGAGAGAATAAGGTCAACTTCGCCACCTACGAAGCCACCGGCAACCAGGGGCAGTTCACCCTCACCAAGAAAGAGGCCATGCTGCTCAAGCTTCTGACGGAGCGGCGCGGCGAGGTGGTGAGCCGGCAGCAGATCCTGCAGTCGGTGTGGGGCTACGACGTCTATCCCAGCACCCGTACCATCGATAACTTTATATTGTCGTTCCGCAAATACTTCGAGCAGGACCCCAAGAATCCGACACACTTCCTGAGTGTGCGCGGCGTTGGGTATAAGTTCGTGGAATAGCCCGCCGGCCGCCCGCCCCCGAAACCCGACCCTTTTTGGAAACGATCTCTTTCACCTACCCCGTTTGGTACCTCGCGCTCTGCGCCGTGGCGGGAGGGGCGGTGACCTTCCTCCTCTACTACCGCTCCGGCATCACGGCCTCCCGGCCGCTGCTCTGGGGCCTGGCCGCCCTCCGCTTCGTGGGCTACACGCTGCTCGCGGTGCTCCTGCTCGCGCCCCTGCTTCGCTTCCTGGATACCGACCGCCAGGAACCGGTCATCGTACTGGCCCAGGACGTCAGCGAATCCGTCGGCCTGGAGACCGATACCACCGCCTACGTGGCCGAGTGGAACGCCCTGCGCGACGAACTCGCCCAGGATTACCAGGTGGTCGAATACACCTTCGGCGACCGGATGCGGCAGGACGGCCCCCTTACCTTTACCGACAAGCGGACCAACCTCGAAGCCGCCCTCACCGAGATCGGGGACCTCTACGGCAACCAGAACCTCGGCGCGGTGGTGCTGGCCACCGACGGCATCTACAACCAGGGCACTAACCCGGCGTACCGCGACTTCCCCCTGCGGGCGCCGGTGTACACGGTAGGACTGGGCGACACCACCCGCCGCCGCGACCTCTACCTCAACCGCGTGTTTCACAACCGCATCGCCTACCTGGACGACCAGTTCAGCATCCAGATCGATCTCAGTGCCCGCAATGCTGCGGGGGAATCCACTACCCTCACCGTGAGCCGGGTGGGGGAGTCGGGCAGTACGCCCCTGCACACGGAATCGGTGACCATCGACGGACCGGACTTCTTTACCACCCGCGAGGTGGTGCTCGACGCCGACCGGCCCGGCGTACAGCGGTACCGCATCGCGGTGACCCCCATCGGCGGGGAGGTGAGCACGGCCAACAACCAGCGCGACATCTTCGTCGACGTCCTGGACGCCCGCCAGTCGATCCTCATTCTCGCTGACGCTCCCCACCCGGACCTCGGCGCGCTGCGGCAGTCGCTCATCACCGGCCGCAACAACGAGGTGGAGATCGCCTACGGCAACAGCTTCACCGGGCGGGTGGCGGACTACGACCTGGTCATCCTGCACCAGCTGCCCGCCGCCGTGAACCGTATCCCGAACGTACTGGAAGCGCTGCGGGCGGATAAGGTGCCTACCTTATTTATCACCGGGGCGGGCCTGCCGGCTCCCCTGCTGACGGCTGCCCAGGATTTACTGCAGGTGTCCGGGCAGGGCGGGGCCGGGGGGCAGGTGCAGGGGAACGACGTGTCGGCCAGGGTGGCACCCGGCTTCGCGGCCTTTACGCTGAGTGATGAACTGCGCCAGGCGATACCGAC